>NZ_BADV01000023.1:0-184044 GCF_000238895.1 Pseudoalteromonas sp. BSi20429
GTAGTAACTTAGTTCACCTTTTTTATGCTATTTTTTTGATTAGGCATAAAATCTAACTTTAAGTAGCGCTTACAATTAAGTTATTATTTTAACTGTATTAATACTAAGCCCGAGAACACTTTGAATTATTTAGCTCACCTTTATTTAGCACAGCCTACAGCCGATTCTCACTTTGGGAACTTGTTGGGCGACTTTGGTGGTAAAAGGCATGTAGAACACTTACCAAATACGGTTATAAACGGGCTCGATAACCACTATTTAGTCGATAAATTTACCGACTCTCACCCAGTAGTAAAACACGCTAAACAGTACTTTTCACCCGAGCGTAAGCGCTTTGCTGGTGTAGCTATTGATGTGGTGTTTGATCATTTTTTAATTGTGCATTGGCAGCGCTTTAGCGAGCAACCTTTAAGTGACTTTAAGTACACCAGCTATCAGCTTTTAAATAATCGCATACCTGTTATGCCAACGCGTATGCAGCATGTTGTAACAAGTATGACTAAAAACGATTGGTTTAAAGAATACGAAACCATAGATGGAATAGGGCTAGCACTTGATAATATTGCCAAGCGTATTCGCTTTACCAACACTTTTGCGGGCGCGGCTGATGATATAGCAAGGAATTACGATGAATTAGAAGCCGTGTTTTTAGCGTTCTTCCCGGAGCTAATTGAGCATGTAAGTGAGTTTGACCTTGAAAGCACCCCAAAAAATGGCATAAAGCGCATTATTTAAAGTTTTCATCAATTGTTAACCTTTTGTGATAATTTAAGGTGAAAAAAACGCTACTCTAATACAAATTAATTTTTGAGTGTTTTTAATGAATCGCAATTACTTGGTTATTGTGAGCTTTGCTGTTTTAGCGGCATTTCAATCTGGTGCTGTATTGGCTTTCGACTTTGACTTAAAGTCGGTACGAACCACTATTTCAAACCCTAACACTAGTCACGCGTTAATATACGACGACTTGGCTGGGAGTAATCAAAAAACACTGTTTTCGTTAGAGCCCATAAACAACCAACGTGTGGGTGTGTTTTTTGATATTAACGACATTGAAATTGGCTACTCTGCCGATATTTTTGAAGATGATGTTGAAACAAAAACACAAGATATACTGCTTTCGTATAGAAAATTTAAAAATTCTAAAATCACTTTTAACTATCAAACGCTTGAAGGGCTGCAAAGCACGGCTAGCAATTTAAGCGGCAATCAAACGGATCAAATTTTCTCGCAAAATACACGTTCAACCAAGTTTGAGCTATCTGGCCAACACAACTTCTATACCTTCAATAATAAAGAGTCTTTGTTTGAGCATTTTTTTCTTAATAGACCAAAGCTAAGCAGCAAATTTGATTTGTCGTTAAGTGTTGTTGGCGCGTGGTCTTTCAAGCATGTATCTCTTGAGAGTAAAGATAATATTGTGTTTCAGGCTGATTTTTTAAATTCGTCTGCACCACAGGTCACTAAGTTAATTTCTAATTCGTACGGGGCGAGTATTGGCTCGCTTTTATCATTTTCGTTGCCGCATAATGTTCACGTATTTGCTGAATACAAAGTAGGTAAGGGAAATATTCGAAATACAGACCCAGGGCTGGGATTAAAAGATTCGGGCGGTGAAAAAGTAGCGGCATACGGCGGTGGTATTTCTTGGACTTCAAGTAACAAAAAACTCATGGTAGTACTACGTGCGTGGGAGCAAACAGGTAGGCATATAGATACTTCTTTTGGTGACTTGTCAGTAATTAAGTTTTTTTAATATTGAGTGGTGGGGCTCTCACTTAAGTTTTTGCAGAATTTTAGGGATAAGTAATTACACCTGCATGTAATTACTTAATAGTAATGAGTGCTTAGTTAGTCTTTCATTGAGCGCCATGCAAATGTAGATGCTGCAATAACGATCGCAATGGCAATACCTAAGTAGAGTGTTTCTATTGTGCCGCCGAACTCAACTGCGTGCTCTAAAAATAGTATTACCAGTACAACCGAAGTTACTTGTACCAGAGTTATTTTTAAATCATGAAAGTCTTTAATATTAAAAGCAGCAAGAAATTTACTTTCCTCAGGCTTAGATGGTGTTATAAATAGTCGGTACAAGCTAATAGCAATAACTTGTAAGGTAATTCCGATTAGTAGCAAATCAAGAATTTTCAGTAGTTCAACTATTAGAGCTTTACCGGCTTTAGCTGAATCAGGCAGGTCAAATAGCGTTGTTATTACTATATTAGCTACAATATTAATGCATGAAACATAAACGAGTAATGATGATATTGCAGCGGTAATAACGGCGATTACGACCAAAAACCGACTTGTTTGGAATATATTTTCCATGTTGCTCAACTTTATAATTAGACCTGACTTATACGAAACGTAGCTTAAGTTAGATCCCTTACGAACTTTTTACTTTTATATTTGCTTTAACATATTGGCTATTTACTTGTTAAGCATAGAAATAACAAATTTAACTGGAATATTATGAGTAAGAATAACGATGTACCTCAGGCTTATGTTAAGCAAGAAGAAGGTTATAGAATAAAAGCCTTAAGATTATACCCTTGGGTATGCGGGCGTTGTGCTCGTGAGTTTGAATACTCAAATTTACGTGAGTTAACGGTGCACCATGTTGATCATAACCACAGTAATAATCCTGAAGACGGAAGTAACTGGGAGTTACTGTGTATTTATTGCCACGACAATGAGCATAATAAATACCACGAGCATATTATGTATGGCGGGTCGACTACAGATCGCAAAGTTGAGGCTGCGACGCATTCTCCATTTGCCGATTTAAAAGCGATGCTTAATAAATCAAAGTAATATTAGTTAAATTAAGAGCTTAAACCTAAAATTTTATTAATTTAAATGGCATTTTGAGGGTGAACGGTTATAAACCGAAGCAACCTCAAAAATTAACTTTAAATTGGTTTTATTAAAGCTCTTTTGCTGTTTTGTCTTTTATGTCAAACCAGTTTGAATCGGCTGAAGTAATAAAGCCAGGTACGTCTTTTAGCCATTGTTTTTGAACCGATTTATCAAGATTTAAATAAAGTTTGTTTTCAAAAATTTTGAAAGCCTCTGGATCTACGTCAAACTTTTTCTCCATTGATACACCAAACGCACAAAAGCCACCAAATTGTGGTGCGTACTTTTCTGGGTTAGCTCTAAATAAGTCGCGGTGCTTAGCTGAGCTGAACTTATAAATGGCATTTTTATGTGTTGCAGTATATTCAGAACTGCCTGTTACCGCTTTGTTTTGGGTAAAGTAAGCAACGGTGTCGTAACCACTAATTGCAATGTCGTTAACGTCGGCATTTGCGTCTATGTCTGCTGCAAAGCTTAGTGAACTGGCAAGGACTGATGCTGCAAAAAAAGCTGATTTAGTGAGTGTCGAAAATTTCATGTGTATCTCCAAAGGGTAATTTAATTAGTGTGTTTGTTTAAAACTCAACTGTACTTTATCGTTATTGCTTGGTT
This sequence comes from Pseudoalteromonas sp. BSi20429, assembly GCF_000238895.1. Lineage (NCBI taxonomy): Bacteria > Pseudomonadati > Pseudomonadota > Gammaproteobacteria > Alteromonadales > Pseudoalteromonadaceae > Pseudoalteromonas > Pseudoalteromonas sp. BSi20429. The sequence goes on from NZ_BADV01000023.1 coordinate 3,472, forward strand.
AATATGCGTCTATTAGTCTATATTTTCATACCAATAATCCAAAGAGGCGCTTATGGACGTACTTTCGAGTGTACTGAGTCACTTTTCGCTTAATGCCAATGTGTTTTTTAGTGGGAACATGTGCGGTACGAGTGACTTTAGTGACGATCAAGGTGTTGGGCATTTGCACTTATTGCGCTCAGGTACGTTAAAAGTACGTAGTAATAGTGGTTTTGAAGTGGTTTTGTCTACGCCTTCGGTTATATTTTTTCCTCACTCTACAGGGCACTGTTTATTTTCGGATAAGGGTGACGGTGCTGATTTAGTGTGCGCACAAATTAGCTACCAAAGTGGAGGGCATAGCCCTTTATTGCAGGCGCTGCCTTTTTGCTTAAATTACGAATTAACGGGTGATGGATTATTAGCGCAGAGCGCTTTTTGGATTTTTGATGAGGCATTTAAAGACGCCAGCGGTAAGCATTTAATTATAGATCGCTTATGCGATGTATTTTTAATTAGTGTTTTGCGCAAGGTATTAGAAGAGGGTGCCATTAAAACCGGGATGATGGCGGGGCTTGCCCATCCTCAGTTGGCTAAGGTATTAATAAAAATACACCAAACCCCAGAACAAAGCTGGTCGCTCAGCACTATGGCTGAGGAATGTGGTATGTCGCGCTCTAAATTTGCCGATACCTTTAAGCGAGTAATTGAGCAAACACCGGCTGACTATTTGGCTGATTGGCGTTTATCGGTTGCTAAAAAGCTTATTTTAAAAAATCAAAATATGGATTTAGTGGCTAATCAGGTTGGGTACGAAAATGGCTCTGCACTTGCCCGTGTATTTAGAAAAAAAACAGGGCAAGCGCCAAAAGAGTGGTTATTGAGTCAGCAGTAAGCTTTATTTTTTGTGTGCTAACTACTATTCGTTTTTGATTAAGTAATTTGAATCGAGCGACCAGAAGTTGTTTTCGAGCTTTTGTAGAGGTCGTTTTTTAGAGCCTGGCGATGCTTTATGTAATATCAAATTAATCAGATCAGAGCTGACCGCCGGATCACTATGAAAGTAGTCATGGCCTATTAGGCTGCCAGATTTAGGTACTTTAATTAGGCTTACGTTACCTACAGAAGTGAATATGTCTTGCTCGTTTATGTTTACATCTTTGGTGTTTAGCCGACCAAAGCTTAAGCTGTTTGTTAGCCACTGTGAAATACCCAACGCGCTATCTTCTTGAGAGGTGTAAATGGTGATTTGCCCAAACGCAGGCCCAAATTGCTCTGCCATTAGTCTTTGTTTAATAATACCAAAATCGAGATCAGGGGCTGCTAAAATTAAGTTTTCGATACGCAGGTCTTCGCGGGGATTTCCGCCACTGGCTCTGCTTTCAATTATAAGCTCTCTAAGTGTTGTGGTTACTACATCGGTGCCACGGCTATGCGCAATAATATGAATGTTTTCTATTTCAGGATTTTTAAAAAGTAGTCGCAAAGTTTCTTTTAAATGAAAAATAGTAAATTGACCAGACTCTTTATCTTCAAAATAGCCGGTTAATCCTGTGGCGGCAGCAGGCCAAGAGTAAACAATAGGTACGCCTTGTCGGTTTAAAAAATGCCATATACCGGCAAGGGTAAATACCGATTCGTTAAAGGTATTATTAAAGCCGTGCACAAACAAAATAACGTCTTTGTTATTACTGTTTTTTAAACGCTGATTAATGTTTTTGTTTAACTGGGTTTCGTGAAAAATTTTGCGTTCTAAAATATCTTCATCAATTTGGAGTTTGTTTTTTACGCGTCTAAATTTATAAGGCGATAAAGGAAAGCGACCTAATTCATCGGCTTTTTCCATTACGTAAGTTAAATTAGCGGAGCGATTTTTAAGATTACTTTGCTCTAATAGCTCACTCCACTGCAACGACTTATCGCCAAAATTTACTTTTGCTACACCGTACGCAATTGATGGCGAGCGACTTGCGTTATACATAACCCCCTCTTTTTCAGAAATTGCTCGGTCTGTAACATAGAGTAATTCCATACTTGTATTATGTAGGTTTTTAGGTACTTGGGCTTCTGAATAAGGCGTACTTACATATAAATTGGGTGTAGGCATTAAAGCTGGGTTTGAAGTACAAGCAGATAGCAAAATAATGAGCAAAGGGGCGAAAATATAGGATTTACCGTGAGGGTGAAAAAGCATGCTTATTCCTTATTTTCGGTTTATAAATTATTTTAAAGGGGTTAAGTATAAAATTAGCATATAAAAAGTAACATATTTATTACCTTTCACACATCACATACTAATTTTATAATGTATTGTTGCGTTAACGAGGATTCAAAATAAAAATACCGAGCTTATAAGTAGAGAAAGCTGCGGGCATTGCTTTTGGGAGGGTTATAAAACTAAATCTTAGTCGCTTCAGTAGGCATTGTTGATAATCCACTAAAATACTTCATTACCAATTGGCCTTGGCTGTTTTTTTCTATTACTAAGTAATTGTTTGAATTAGGGTAGTAAAAGCTATTTTTAGACATGGTAATAAGTTTTGTTTTATCGCCACCAGTGCGCTTTGAATACAAAACGTCATTTTCAAAAATTAGGCTGCGTAAGGTATTTTCATCAATACGATAATCACCCAATACGGGCGCTAATTGCTGCTCTGTTACATCTACTTTTTTAAACTCGGGGAGTGTAATACCTAGAGTTCTGGCTGTGAGTTTTTCGTTGATAAAAATAGGATTTATGTGGTTTGAATTAGCCAGTACTGCAACATATAGCTTTTGTTCTGGAATATAGCGTGCATGTGCTAAAAAGCCATTTATTCCGCCAGTGTGTTTAATTACGGTGTATTCATTCAAAGGCTTAATAATTAATCCGTAACCATAGGATGAAACGCTGCCGTCGTTTAGTTCAAAAGGGCTGACCATCTTCTCATAACTTGCTTTACTAATAAGCTTGCCAGACGATAACGCACTAAACCAAATGTTTAAGTCAGTTGGAGTAGATATAAGCGCACCTGCGGCATATGGCCAATCCATATTAATGTAGCTGGTGTTGATAAATCCTTGCTCTGTTTGCTCATAGCCAGATGCGCGATGGGCAACAATTTCTTGCCCTTCATAACTACTCTGGTTCATTTTTAGCTTTTTAAATATGTGTTGTTCAATAAAGTCTTTGTAAGACAGGCCACTTGCTACTTCAATTATTTTACCAAGCAGTGAATAACCGGTATTTGAATAAGCCATGGCTTCGCCGGGTTTAAACACCATTGGGTGTTTGGCAAATCGCGCTAGTGCATCGTCAACGCTTGTGGGTACTTGTATTTCTTTATCGAATAAGTCGTCGTCATCTGTGTAGTTGGCGATGCCTGAGGTGTGGGTTAATAAGTTTTCGATTGTGACGAGGTTGCCCTCTGTTGGGAAGCTTACAACATACTTATGAATATCATCGGTAACCGCTAGCTTACCTTGCTCTTGCAACATCATAATTGCAGCTGCAGTAAATTGTTTTGAAATAGAACCTAAACGCAAAACGCTTTGCTCATTAAGTGCAATGTTATGCTCAAGGTTGGCAAGCCCGCGCGTTCCTTTAAAAAGTACTTTGCCATTTTTACTTATAATTACCGATACCCCAGGCTCGTTTTCAGCAAGATTATCGTTAAGAATTTCCTGATACTGCGAGGCCGTCGGGTTTGCTTTTACAAGGCTGGGTGTTAATAGCGAGAGGGCTAACAAACAGCTAGCGTAAAATGGCTTAATCATATTCATCCTTTTTAGTTTTTATACCAAACCTCTAGATAGGCTTAGCGATCCTTGTGTTTTATAGTGAGTTAATATTGCACAGCTAAAAAGTAAACACAATTATCGGATTTTATAGGGGCTCAGTAATAGGTATAATCGGTGCGTTTATTGGTTTTTATTATATTTTTACAGGGAAGTTGTTGATATGCCTGATGTAACGGCTCTATTTTATATTGCCATAATGGCCTTTTATTTATTGCGCTCAAATGATGGAAGTAAGTTAATTATAACTACGATCGTTTTAGCTGCTATCCCTCTCTTTACGGGCGACTATTGGCAGTGGTTGCAATTAAGTGGGCTGTTAAGTGTCATTATTTTAATTATAGAAAAAGAGAAAGCAGGGGCTACCGCAGGCGGTGCAATTGCGGTGTTAGTCGCTCTATTTATTGGGGCTTTTATTGTAAGTGTAATTATTAATACAGGATTGACCTTTTCGAGTAATTTTAAGCTTTCTACTTTTGAAGTTAAAGCTCCCTTAAGTTACGGATGGTCTACTCATATTATTTGGTTGTATTGTCTTACTTTTGTTATACCGCTATTTGCCATTTTACGCGGTATTAAAAAGCCCGTAGCATTCTTTGGCACTAATTTAACCGCACTCGCTTTAGCTGTATTACCACACTATTGCGGCTCATTTATTTATGGGCTTATGCTAAGCGTAGCTATTATTACTTCTCTTTATTTAGTCGCTTTCGTGTTTAAAACAGATTCTGAACAACGCTTTATGTTTACGTATATGGGTATGAGTGGACTACTAACAAGCTGTATAGTTAAAGGTGTAATGGTGGCCTATTTTTAAACTTCAGCTGTTTATTTTATCCATATTAAAACCAATCTGCTGCAACTTGTAGTGGGGTAGGGTCGCTTTTTTCAGATACCCAAAATACTAAGGCTTGCTTTGTTGGCGATACATTATTAGCGCGAGGCAGGGGTAAGTCAGTTAATGATAATTGCTGCTTGGTCTGCATGTCACTTTGCTCGTAGCCAATAACAACAAAGTCGTGTTTTAACTTATGGCCTGCGTTTTCGCCGCTGTGTATTTGTGTTTCTATGCCAAAGCCTAACAGAGCTACATGGGCTATTAAGTTTTGGTTAGTATTATCTTCGGTATTAACAGTATCGTATTCGAGATTAATTTTACTATTGTTTATAGTCGCTTTTAAATTACCTAAATAAGGGGCTTTAGCTACAGGAATAGCTTGCTTATAAAACCAACCTTGCCACCCGCTGCCGTTAACCATAAATCCTGGGGTTGCTACAATCCTACTTTTACCGAGTGCCTTATAAGTACGTTGTCTTTTACTAAAAACAGCAGAGGCAAACGGGTCTTTCCATCCTAAATAATCCCAATAAGTAACATGAAAATTAATAGGGATTAAATCAGTCCATAGCTTTTCATTATCTGTAAACGTTGAAATCCAGCGCTCTGCTGGTGGGCAACTACTGCAACCTTGCGATGTGTAAAGCTCTAAAAAGGTAGTCGGATTAGCTGTACTGGTAATAGTTACTTGCTCAGCAGCTTGGCTTTGAAAGCAAAAAATTATTAACCCAACAAGTGAGATAAAAAATGGACGGGATAATGTTTTAGAAAGCATGGTGTGACTCACAAAGGCTAATATTCATCTTAGCATAAGTGACTTTTAAGATTGAAGTATCACGAAATACTCACAATTAAATCACGTTTTAACTGTGTATTTTATTTAGCTGCTCAATTATTGAAATACTTTACATGACTAAATTTTATTTTTAGGAAATATTATACTTAATCTGATGGTTTGTTAGTTAAAAGCGTCAACCTTTAGTGTGTAAGTGTTTTTTTTATATAGAGGTTATCAAATTTTGAGTTTTTATTTAGTTATTGGCAATAAAGATTGCGATATTTATCAGGGTTATATTTACCTAATAAATATTATGCTAATTAGTTTTTTAGCCTTTTTTATCTAGAAATAAGGGGATAGTGAGTTATTTTAGGAAGTATCGCTTCGTTTTATTATTTTAATTAAGTTAATTATTTGTGTTTTAGTTTTTTATTGTTCTGATAAGTGGTACGGTGTTATGTTGCCTAAGTTGCTATCCTGTTGTTTTATTTGACTTTTAATTGTTGCCTTTAAGTGTCATTTAGTTAAAATAAGGTTTCAATATGACTTTTTATTGGGTCAAAACACCCGATTTTAGTTTTAAACGGATGTTTGGTTTACTAAAAATCAGTAAATTTCAAAAGGATTTATTAAATGAAAAAGACAAAGTGCTTTGCATTGTGTTTAATCGCAACCTCTATTTTAACTGCGTGTGGCAGTGATAAAGACCCATCTAGTACTAGTGAAACACCTAAAGTAGTAGCCAATACAGCACCTTCAGTAAATGCAGGAGCTGACCTTATCGTAGATGAAAATCAATCTATTTCATTTACAGGAACTGCTGAAGACTCAACCGGTACAATAGCAAGCTATGCATGGCAGCAAACCTCAGGGATTGATTTAGAGCTTAGCGGCTTAGATACAAGCACCCTTTCTTTTACAGCGCCAGAAGTAGATGAAGAGCAAGTTGTTGTATTTGAATTAGTTGCTACTGATGATGGTGGTTTAACTGCATCTGACTCTATTTCAATTACTATTAAAAATGTACTAGTAGAACCAACATTGAGCTTAAACGAAAGAGTCACTGTTGAAGAAAATACAGAAGTAGAAATTACAAGCATAGCAGAAGATTCTAATGGCTCAATAGTTTCGTATGCTTGGCAACAAACTGACGGCATTATCATTGAAATTGATAACTTAACTAATGATTCTTTAAAATTTATTGCTCCAGAAGTTGATTTTGATACAACGTTAACTTTTGACTTAACAGTGACTGATAATGATGGTCAAACAGCTACAAGTAGTGTTTTTGTTGATGTGACTAATGTTGCCGCAAGTGTTATGTCTATACCTGGTGGTAGTGAAAATATTGTAATAGATGGGCAAACCGTTGAAGCAGCGCTGAATGAAGTATTAGTACATTTAAACGATGATGTTACAGAAGCTGAATTAGAAGCTGTTTTTGATGAGATTAGTAATAATGATGCTGGAATCGCAAGTTTTGATGATGCATTAAAAGTATTACAGATAAGAGTTAGAGAAGGCGCTTCTGAAAATAGCTTGATAACAAAAATTGGTGAAATGGGCGGCGTTAGGCATGCAGGTTTAAATACTGTTATCGAGTCAAAAAACTTAAGTCTGATTAGTAATTACAATCATGTAATCAAAAATAAAAACACTGTAATACAATATATTGCAGAGGAAAGCACTGATGAGCCTCTTTTTTCTGGAGATTATTGGGTTAAAGCTGTAGCCGCAGATAAAGCATGGGATGCATTACAAGAACGTACTTTAGCGCCAGTGACATTAGGTGTTGTTGATACCGGTATAGGTGCAGGACAAAATAGCATTGAAAGCTCTCGCTTAACTCGTCTACGCGCACAAGAGAATGGCCAATTTGGTGTTGTTGAAGGTGATGATACAGAAACTGATAGTTCTCATGGGTTGTGGGTATCTAGTTTTATTGCAGGACATAACACGAGCGAAGGCAGTGCAGTGTATGGTGTTGATCACAGTGCCAACTTAATACATACCGATATTTATGTTAAGCGTTGCAAGGATGGATCAACTACTGAAGAGTGTTCATATGAATCTCCTATTAAAACTTATATAACTGATTTAATAGCAGGAACTAAGGCGACTATAGATAACGGTGCGAGCATTGTAAATATATCTTGGGGTGATACAAGCACTTGTGCTGACGACTCACAAGTTAGATTAAAAAGTAATAGAAATTGGCGTCTACAACAAACTAACTTAGTGGAATACGCAAAAGAAAAAGATGTATTACTAGTTTATTCGGCTGGTAATAACTGTGAAAAAAATGATGATCAACTTTTAGTTGATATCAATGATATTGCCCAAGATGCTTGGCAAACAAATACATTGATTGTAGCGGCAACAGATGCAGATGATAAAGAAACTGATTTTACACGTATGGGTAACGTCGTAAATATTGCAGCTCCTGGTGATCAAATGGGGTGGGGGAATACTGATGGTAGCTTAGGCGTAGGTACATCATTTTCAGCTGCTTTAGTAACTGGCTCTGCAGGGATTGTGAAAGGAATTAATAGTTCATTAAAAGCAGCGGAGATTAAAGATATTTTAGTTGCTACATCTTCTAATTTAACGCTTTCTGAAGAGTCAAAAGCGCTAGGCACAACCGGTCCTACGCAGTTGCTAAATATTCATTCTGCAATACAAACAGCCGATTTAACTGTTGATTCTGTTTTAGAAGTTAAGGCTCCAATTGCTTTATCTAAAGGGGATAAAACTACTTCGCAATTAAGTTTTACCTTACCTGCAACTACTGTGACAGCAATTGATGTTATGTTTTTAATTGATGTTAGCGGTAGTTATGCTGATGATATAGCCAGTTTAAAAGAGCAAGCTGACAAAATATTAGAAAACTTATCTGGCCGTGGAATTAATGTTGCTTTTGGAGTTTCTGCTTTTTCAGATTTCCCTATTGATGGATATGGCAGTGAATACGATGGTGATGAAGCGTTCTATTTATTACAGTCGATGACAACGGATATAGATGTCGCAAAAATAGGTATTAACAATTTAACTATTTATTCAGGTAATGATTATCAAGAGTCACAGTTAGAAGGTTTGTACCAAGCTGTAACTGGGGCTGGTAGAGATATAGACAACGATGGAAATTATACTAGTTTGGGTGATATTGAACCTATGAATATTGGTTGGCGTGAAGGTGCTTTAAAAGTTATTTTATTAGCGACAGACGCGCCATTTCATGATTCAGATATAGATGATAATTACCCAGGTGCGGGCAAAACTGAGGTCATCAATATATTACAAGAAAAAGGTGTGACTGTATTTGGATTGCAAAGCGGCTCTATTGGCCTAGCTACAGATGATTTAGATTCAATTGTGTTAGCTACTAAGGGACAAACATTTTTATTGTCGTATGATAGTAACGAAATTGCAGCGACTATTTCTTCAGCTCTTGATGAGGCTTTAAAAGAAATCGATCTCTCAATTGAAGTGATTTCAGGGGAACAGTGGGTTGAAACCATTACACCAGTCTTAATTGAGAACGTTAAACCAAATGAAGAAGTGACCTTTGAAATTAATTTGAAAGGGATTAAAAATGCCTCTCTTGAGGAATTAAATTACGAAGTGATACTTTGGATAAGAGGTGATGGTAGCGCAGTTGTAAGAAGGGTTGTAATTCCTATTACAGTTCCAACTTTAGCCGATTAATTTAGACAAAATTAAATGATTAATAAAGCCGATATTGAGCAACGCTCAATATCGGCTTTTTATTTAATGGGCCAAATATGAGTAGTGCTAATACTTGCCATGCTTTTAGTTTGTTGTTTATATAATTGATTTTTAAATGTATTACTTCTTACAAAAGTTTATTTTTTCTTTAGCATAAGTGATTTTTAAGATTGAAGTATCACGCAATACTCACAATTAAATCACGTTTTAACTGTATATTTTACTTGGTTAAAACTTAATTTGAACACCCGCTCAAGTTGTGCTTTAATCGTTGCTCAATTATTGAGGAACTTTACATGATTAAATTTTATTTTCACCATACTCCTAACCCAATGAAGGTTGCACTCTTTTTAGAAGAAACAGGCTTACCGTTTGAACTTGTTCCTCTTGATACTTTAAAAGGTGAGCAACATACACCTGAATTTAAAGCGATTAATCCAAACGCTAAAGCGCCAGCAATTGTTGATGGTGAAACTCGTGTGTTCGATTCGAATGCTATTTTAATGTACCTTTCTGAAAAATATGGAAAGCTAGAAGGCAAGGGCGATGACCGCGCTGAAATGCTGTCGTGGTTAATGTTTATCGCATCTGGTTTAGGTCCGTATTCAGGGCAAAGTGTACACTTTAGACACATGGCGCCAGAAGGGCTTGATTACGCTGTTAATCGCTATTTACGTGAAGCGCAGCGCCATTACGAAGTACTTGATACTCACCTTGAAGGTCGTGACTTTATTGTGGGTGATACGTATACCATTGCTGATGTATCTGCATGGGGCTGGATTGATAAAGCACCGGTTGTATTAGGTGAAGAGGGCTTAGCACCGTATCCAAATCTTAAGCGTTGGTTTGAAAGCATTGATAGCCGCCCAGCGGTTGCACGTGCACGCGTAATTGGTACTGATGTAGCCTTTAAAAAAGAGTTTGATGAAGACGCTAAAAAAGCGTTTTTCCCTTCAAATTACCCTAAAGTATAAAAAGTACTTAATTCTAAACAGCAGATCAGCTAGCTGATCTGCTGTTTAGTATTTCATGGCTGTGTTAGCACCTCTTTATTTTCATCTGCCACGAATAAATTAACTTCCTCTGTGTGCTGGCTTACGCTATTTCTTTTTAGGGCGATGTATAGGTCTGAGTGAATATATATACCTTCTTTTCCCGACTTCATTCCTGCAATTTCAAACCACGAAAGTAGTTGGCGTTTTCTACCTGCAAGCTCAAGCCTTATATCGCGCTTTTTAAATATAACATCTAGATCGGCAAGCATTGCCATTACGCTTAAATCTAAGTGAGTAAAGCAGGGCACAGCATCAATTATTACACAGTGGGTGTCGTCTTTTTGCCTTGCGTATTGCTCAAGTAATCTGCGTTTAAAGTAGCTGGCATTAAAGTAAGTTAAAGGTGAATTAAAGCGATAGATAAACACGCCTTGCACTGCTTTTGCTTTATCTGTGGCGTCTAAACTTCTTACTACACCGTTAACATCTACGCCGAGTATATTGTCGGTTGGGCGCATTACAGTGCGAATAAATTGAAATAACCCCAGTAATACAGCAAGTGTGATCCCTGGTATAACGCCAATAAATAACACCGCAAGTAAGGTGGCTGAGGCAAGATAAAATGCCTGTTTATCTTTTCGTTTTAATTGCCAAACCGCTTTTAAATCGAGTAAATGAACAGAGGCAATAATGAGTACAACACCTAGCGCTGCGCTTGGAATAAATTCAAGTGGGGCTGTTAAAAACACGGCTATGAGCGCAATAATGGCCGCTGCTATTATTGATACTAACTGCGTTTTACCACCTGTTGCATCGTTAACAGCGGTGCGTGAGTCGGCGCCACTGACTGCAAACCCTTGCGAAAGAGCCGACGCAATATTGGCAATACCTAACGCTCTAAATTCTTTATCGGCATCTATGTCGTAGCCATTTTTAGCTGCAAAGCTGCGGGCAGTTAGCATCATACTAACAAAGCTCACGATGGCTAAGTTAAGTGCGGGTACCACTAGCTCACGAATAATCCCTAAATCAAAAACAGGGGTATTAAAAACGGGAAGCCCGCCAGTTACGGTGCCAATAGTTTTTATATCAAGTTGTTTTAATTCAAAAATCCATACCAAAAGCGCACCAAAAGCAATGGCAAACATAGATGCAGGCCACGTGGGTCTTATGCGCTTCATGGCAAAGTAAACCGCCAGTGTAAACAAAGCCATTAGTAAGGTGGGAACATGTGTTTGCGCTAGGTATGTGGGTACACCACCTAGGCGTTCAAGTAAGTAGCGCTCATCAAAGGTAAAACCGAATACTTTAGAAAATTGACCCACAATAATAGTGATAGCTACGCCGTTTAGTAAGCCCATTAAAATAGGTTTAGATAAAAAGTCAGCTAATACACCTAACTTAAATTTACTGGCTATAAAGCACCAAAAGCCGGTCATGGCGGTCATGGTGACAACAAGTTGCCAATGCTTAAAGCTGTCACCTGCAGCAAGAGGTGTTACTACTGCTGCAATAACGGCGCAGGTGGCGGCATCAGGGCCGACTATTAATTGTTTAGAAGTGCCAAAAAGAGCATATAACATCATTGGCAGTATACAAGAATATAACCCGACGGCGGCGTTAACACCGGTTAGTTGTGCGTAAGCAATAGCAACAGGTAAGGCTACGGCAGCTACCGATAGCGCCGCTCTTACATCATCAGCAAACCATTGTCGCTCGTAGTGCAGCAATGTATCTAAACCCGGCATAAAATTATATAAACGCGACAGCACTTCAGTATCCTTGCTAATAGTTACAACGTTTTGATAGTAAATTTAATATTCAAATAAGTATAGCTAGGAGGGTGGTTATTTTAATAAATTGCAGGTGATTATTTATCAAGGTATTAAATTTATAATTTGGCAGAAAAGTTAATTATAAAAGTTAATGTTCCTGAGGCGTTTGTCTTTTTAGTCAGCCTATGTGCATAGTATTAATGTACTGATATTGAACACCTCAGGAAATCACTAAATCTAGTTTTTAAATTTTTTAAGATTATTTAGCACCACATGCTGGATATAACTCAAGTACTTCTGTTACTACTTGTCCAAATAAAGCTTGTTCTTGCTGTGTTAAATCTATAGCAGGAATAAATGGCATTGTGTCTGTTAATTCCGAGGTAATGATTTGATAAAAGGTCATCGCTGTAAGGACATTGCCAGCATAGGATGCGTGATTACCGTCGGCACTATGAAGGTTTATACTAGGCATTATTTCTAATACTCGATTCCATACAAAGCCAACAGGCGCTATGCAGCTAGGTTGTTTTTTACTGATTGATAAATGGAGGTCGTAAACCTGCTTTGCTTCTGCGGGATCTCCTTTTTGAGGATGCTCTGGAAATAAAATTGGTGTAATTTTATGCTCTTTTGCGTTCGAGATTAATCGCTCCGTTGCACTTGTAGGGTAGTCAGTCGAACCTGATTGTGAGTACTTTTGTCCTTGAAAAATAGCATGACTCCAGTTATCACTTTTTAATTTATCGACATTCGTATCTACTGCGACTATTTCATCTAAAAATCGGCCACTGACAGTCATCGTTTTAACTGAAGTATTAGGTAGTTGAGCTGTAATAATCGTGTTTAACAACCCCCCTAACTGTGAACTATGGCTATTACCATAGATAATTATTTTGTATTCATTTAAAGGGCTGTTATTAATGATTGCTGTTGTTTTTATTATTTCAGTATTTACAGCCACTTTTGTTTTACTTCCCCCAGATCCGCATGCTGTTAATAATAGTAATGATAATGTGATTGATATTGTTGTTATATATTTTAGAGACATTGTTAATCCTTTTTCGTACCAATTATGAGTACGGTTTTAGAATACTAGACACTTTATAACCAGGCTGCAAGGTTGCTTGATTTTTGGTGGGATTTTTATGGTGCTTAGTTTGTGCGCTAAAGGTGAAGTGCAGGAGGTTGATATTGTTTACGCGTTATCTAAATTTTAGTTTGGAGTACTATTCAGTGATAATTTTATTGCTTTAAATAAATATTCAGTTATAAAAATTGTGCTGTGTTTTAACACAAGTGTCACTTTTTTATAGACGTAAAAAAGCCTGCATAAAAGCAGGCTTTAGTTTCCAGGGAAAATTAAAATTTAGCGCGAATACCAAAGCTGTAACGGCGATCCGCTTCAGTGTACTTCCAAGCACCACCTAGTTCAGATAGGTAGATTGAAGGCTCACCCGTTAAGTTGGTCGCATTACCTACTAAGGTCACGTTTTCGTTAATATCCCAGCTTGCAGAGAAATCTAACTGGCCTCTGTCGTCGCGGTAGTTATTACCGTAAACAGTGCCTTCTGCTGAAATGCTGCCATCTGAGTTAATATTTTCTACGCGTTTCTCGTTTTCTGTATCTAAGAAACTGTCACGGTAGTTATAAGCGATACGAGTAGAGAACCCTTCGTATTCCCAAAATACTTGTAAGTTGTACGTATTTTTAGAAATATCTAATAATGGGTTGCCGTTTGGTTGTTCGCTGTCTGCATACGTGTAGTTTGCATTAACACCTAAGCCAGAAAATGCACCAGGTAAGCTTGTGAAGAACTGTTGGTAACCAACTTCAAAACCTTGTACTGAGCCGTTTTCACCGTTTACATTTTTAACTGTATCAATACCCGTTAGTCCTGCGTCACGCAAGCCTGCAACATGGTTAAAGCCATCTATATCTACAGGATAGTCAGTCGCATCTGAGTAAACTAGGTTGTCTTGAGATACACCTGCAACGTCAAGCTGACATACTTGGTTCCACTGAGTTACGTTTTGACCTGTTGAAGTGCTTGATGCAGCTACACAGCTACTTTCGTTACTTAAGAAAGACTCAACATCTTTATAAAATACTGCGAAAGATAGTACGTTACCTTCATCAAAGTAATGCTCTACAGATAAGTCGTATTGCGTTGCACGGTATGGTTCTAAATCAATAGAGCCTTGCGTTGCACCTGTAATGTCATTATTAACGTCAAATGCAGGGCTTAGCTCACTAAAGTCAGCGCGGCGCATAACTTTTGCAGCAGCAAAGCGGAATAATGTTTCGTCTGAGTAGTTATACGTAACGTTTAAGCTTGGTAAAAAGTCGCTGTAGTCATTGTCGCCAGTTACTTTTTCGCCATTAAGAAATACGCTTGATTCTAAATCTGTAGTTACATAACGACCACCCACAATCGCAGTGATGTTATCAAAGTCTAAGTACGCTGATATGTACACAGCAGCTGTATCTTCAACTACGTTGCGGTATGCGCTTTCTTGGAACTCTTGGTTATCTGAAAGACTCCCTGTTGATGCTAGGTTAGTACCTGCAAGTAACTGCTGAAGTTGAGCGTAAGTATTTGCAGGGTTAGATAAACCGTTGTAGCTTAAAAACGTTAGTAGGTCATTTTGTCCTGAATGACCTAATTGGTCAAAAGAGTTGTCGTGGCTAACTGTTGTGAAGCTATTTGAAAAAGCAGCGTTGTAGTCATCAACCCATAAAGTAGCTAATGAACCATCTGAGTCGTTAAATGCATTTTTGTAAATGTCTTTAATTTCTACTTTGTATTGCTCATATTCGTAATCGCGGTTAGTAACACGTACACCTGCTTTTACTTTAGATACCCAGCTTAAGCTGCTGAGAGGTTCAAACATTTCAACGTCAAAACGAATAGCTGTTTCGTCATTGTCTGTTCTTCTATCTTCACTTTTAAACGTACGAAGTGCTAAGTTTTGTGGGTCAGTAAATGCATTTGGATCTGAATGAATGATGCTTGGTAATTTATTACCGTCTTGAGAAAATGCACCATCATATAAATGATTTGTTAGCTGAGTTCCGCCACTTGCTTCAAATGTTGATTTTTCGATTGGGCGAAGTGTAAATTCAGAATCAGGTCTTACGCTTTCTGATGATGCTACTGCAATTTCACCAGAGATTTTTATACTGTCAGTAAGGTTCCACTCTGCACCAAGTGCATTTGAAAACGAGTCAGTTTCACGAAAGTCACTGTATGTTTTAGGGATACCAAATTCGTTTGTTAGCGTGTAATTATTTACACCGTTAGCATCTTGAGTTGTATTTGCATCTGTTGATAACGAACCCGCAACACCTAATATAGAGTTACCACTTTGCTCACCAGAGCGTTTAGTGCCACTTAAATCAAGATACACCATGCCATTACCAGATTGCGGTGCCCACTGAAGTGATAAATTTACGGCAGTACGTTTACGTTGTTCTACATATTGTTCAACACTGTGCTCGTCTCGTACGATAGCGTTGCCACTTGGTGTATTACCTTCTTGGCCATTAATATCAATGTCTTGAGGTTTAACACGGCTAGACGTTTCATCTTGACGAATTTCACGATCTTGATACGAAAACATAGCAATAGCACCAAAGGTACCCATTTCGTCAAAGTCCCAGTTGTTACCAAGTGAACCACTAAAAATAGGTGCTACTTTTTCTGTTTTATCTGCATATTCACCATCTAATGAAACTGCGCCAGTTAGTTTGTCCAGCTCTAATGGGCGAACTGTTTTTAAGCTAACTGTTCCGCCTAATGCACCTTCAATCATATCGGCAGTAGGAGACTTAACGACTTCTACTGTTTTTAAGAAACTTGATGGGTAATCTTGTAAGCTAATACCGTCACGAGAGTCACCAATAGTAGAGCGGCCGTTTAATTCAACACGGTTTTGAGGTAAGCCACGAATCGAAACACTGTCACCCACACCAAAATCGGTATTAATAGATACACCAGTAATACGTTGCAGTGCTTCTGCAATATTATTATCAGGTAACTTACCAATGTCTTCAGCAACAATCGCATCTACAATACGTCCGTCAGTACGCTTAAGCATAGCGGCGGCTTTCATACTACCTAGCATGCCTTTTACTTCAATAACTTCAATATCTGCAGCTGCCGTTTCTGAAGCTGCCGGAGCCTCTTGCGCTGCAATATTTGAAGAAGCCATTAGTAAAAGGGCTGCTGCACTGATTGTTGTAGAGCTACTTCTTTTATGTTTATTAATTAATGTTGAAGTAATTTGATTGAGTTTCATGTATCTCTCCCGTTTGGGTACGACTTACGTCATTGTGTGTGTTGTTACTTGGTTTGGTTAACCAATTTAACTGCTGTTTCCCTGTAGTGTGTCATACAGGTGGTATGGTTGAAATTAGTCCAATTCAGCTTTTATTACAACCTTTGTTTACCAAAAATTCACAAGGTGTATTACAAAGTGTTCTTTTATTTTGCTTATATTTAATAAATTTAATAGCTTATGGTGTATTTTTATTTTTTATATTTTGAGTGAATTTTATTGAAGTATGTTTACCAAAGGCGTTTTTTTATATTATTTGTACTATTAAATACGTTTTTTAGTACTATTTTTAAATTTTATGTCGTACTTTTATACGTATTTAGTTTGTTTTTTAAGTGATGTTAAAATAATGAGATGTTCATTAAAGGTTGGGTATGGCTTATAAATTTGCGAAATAGTAAGGAGTATAAAATCATTCAATTTTATTTTGGTTATTTGTTTTGGTAATACCAATTTTCTATTGTTTTTATATGAATTTTGTATTAGAGCTTACTGATACATATCTATATATTATTATAAATAGAGTGATTTTTACGCAAAAAAAAAGCCCAGCATATTAATGCTGGGCTTTCTTAGATTAAATGTATTAGCTTTTTAACTCGCCTGTAGATGATTCTAAATGGGCTCTAATAAACCACTGAAATTGCTCTAGGTCAGCTAGTTGGCTGGTGATCATATCTTCAGACACCGGATCTAATTCAGAAAGAGTCTCAATTGCTTTGCGGTGATCGCCATTAACGCCGTTGTATACTTTATCAAGTGCGGCTAAATGCTCGGTTACTAACCCTTTACCTACTGAGTATTCGTTCCATGTACGACGATCTACAATTGATTTTGGTGTGCCAACAGGTACTGCACCAAGTGTCGCAATTCGCTCTGCAATTGTATCTGTCATTTCGCGCACAATGTCTACTTGTGGGTCTATCATTTCGTGTACGCCAATAAAGTTAGGTCCCACTACGTTCCAGTGAATATGCTTTAAAGTAAGCTGTAAATCTATCAATGCAACCATACGGTTATCTAGCGTAGCTATTGTTTTTTGAGCTGATTCGTCACTCATACCTGGCGCGGTAAATTTAGTCGTTTTGTTTGATTCGTTATTGTTACTCATAATTTCTCCTACATTAAGTAATGTGTTGCTCATATAATATGTTGCGTTATGAGCATGACTTAAACTTAATGAAGCAACTGTTATGCCGTAAGTTGATCTTTTTTAAAAGTGATTTAAAAACATAAGGTTATGTTTTTATTTAAGGCTTTAGAGGCTGGAGGGGTGATTGAATTTTTGAAAAGCCTGCATACATTTGTAAAATCTGCAGACTTTAATTTAATAACGCTTAAGTGTATTTAAACTTTGGCTATATATTCGTGCGCTTTTAAAACATCGAGCGGCACTATTTCTAATGATTTTTTATTTGTAGCTTCAAGTACCACTGGTGGCGCAACGTTTGCTGAAATAGCATGAAGCCATCTTACTGCACACAAGCACCATTTATCACCGGCTTTTAAACCTTCAAAATCGTAAAGAGGGTTTGGGCTTATTAAGTCGTTACCTTGTGATTTTGAAAATTGTAAAAACTCGTCAGTCATAATTGCACACACACTGTGATTGCCAAGATCTGATTCTGGTACATAACAAAATCCTTCACGTGTGTAGCCACCATTACCGCAACATAGTTTTAAACGTGTGCCAAGTACATTAAATTGATTCGCCATGAAATACCTTAGTTTGTGGTGTTTAATAAATTTACTCTATCAGGAGTAACTCGCTTGAGATAGCTATAAAACTTAAAAGAGGGAAGGGGGTCTACACAAACTTAAGCCCGCAGCAAAATTGCGGGCTTAGTATTATTTATTTAATACGCAGTGCCATACAATCGCTATGGCCGTTTATGATCATGCTTTTATCAACACGTACGCTACCACCAGAGTATTTTCCGGCGGCTGTAAAACTACATATTTGTACAAAGTAGTCATCTACTTTAGGCAGTGCAAATAGTTGTTGGTATATTTGGTCTTGCTCGGCAAAGTGCCCCATTGTTTTTTCTATAACTTGCTGCTGTTCATCAACAAGTTGAATATTAGCACCACAACGTCCTACTATTGGTTTAACTACATAACCGGTTTGTAATAACTCGTCGTTAAGCTCAAACGCGGTATTAAGTAAATATTTATGATTAGGGAATAAACTCCACAGTATTGGTAAAATAGCCTTGTTACTTGGGATCAATGTCCACAGCGGTTCAAATACCATGACGTTTTTACGCAGCAGCACATCGACTAAGCGTGGCGTTTCACCAATTTTGAATTGTGGTTCAAAGTTATCACCTAATGATTGGTCGGCTTCACATTCTTCACGAATTTGATCAAGTGCGGTTTCCCACGACCACGTTTTCCACACGTAACTCAGTTGTGCGCCATCTGCATCTACTATGTTGCCTGATTCATTCCAGCGAAGTGTGCTTAAGCCAATTACTAACTTACACTCAAAGCCAGCGGCTTCAATAGCTTCTTTCATAAATAATGCGTGGTAATGCTCTTCTGGTTCATCATCTTGCAGAATATGAACAAGACCTTTTACCTCACTTTTACGCCATGCTTTTACGAGATCTTTAAATAAATTTTGGCCTGCATCTACACCTGTTTTAACACCAAAGTGTTTTGCCCATTTACCCTGAACTTTGCCGCTTTCCATGTAACACGATGCCGAATCGCAATTGTATTCGTAAACTTTTAAACCTGCTGCTGTTAAAGCAAAGTCAAACCGACTGGTAATTAATTGGTTTAAGCGGTTATCCCACGATTGGCGAATTTTATTAATCACAACATCGGGTAAATTAAACTTTTTTAATAACTCAGGGTGCTGCAGTACATAGTCGGTTGCATGCATAAATAAGCCATGCAGCTCATTTGTTGCATGCTCAATGCTTTGCTGCGCCGTTTGAGATATCGCAAAGTAATTATGTTGATCCGCAGCTACTGATGTAAGTTTATGGCCTTGCATCATTTCTACGTAGGCAGCTTCATCGTCATTCGCAATATTTAACCATGACTTGTTTGCTTGGCCTGTATCTACTGCTTTATGGGCTTCTATAATAAATAAATCAGTGTTTAGCTCAGACGTTGGCTCAGCATATTCTGTTTCATCAGTTTGTGTCATCCAGCCTAAAATAGTGGCGTCGCTGTAAGAGCACTCAATCCAATAGTCGCCATCTTTAGTTACTTTTGCTTTTAGCTCACGACACCAGCTTTGATCTTTTGGCCATATTTGATGCCCTACATTTTGCTCAGCAAGGCGTATTTTATCTTCGTGCACTTCAACAACGACAGCAACATGGCCTGTTTCTTCAAACTCGCCGCCTTCCTCCCAAATAAGTAAACTACCTACTTGAGGGTGATGTTTAGCACCATTTTTAAACGCGTTTAGTGGCAATCTGTTTTGGCTATTTACATCGCGCACTGAACGCAGCTCAAAAATATCGTAAGCCATAGCAATATCATCAAAAATATAGCTATGGTTGAGATACATCCATCGACGTGCAAATTCAACGCATTGCCATTTATAGCCCATGTAAATGCCATCAAGGTAACTACGATAGGCGCTACGATTAGGATAAATGCTTTCGTCAGCCGTATCATAATCAGATGAATACACAGCAACATTACCAGGTGCATAACCTAATAAGGTACCAAAATCACTAGCTGGAGCAGAAGATTTCATAAACAAAGATGTTCAAAATAAAGGTGTGATAATTTGCTGACTATATGAGCGAAACTGCGTTATAGCAAGATATAAAATATGTTTTTACGAAGGGGGATAAGTAAAAAATCACTCATTCATTAAAGAGTGGAAATACGGGAGAGTACTTTTACTAATAGTGTTAGGTTTGGTGCTTTTTCACTTGTAACTGGTTGAAAGTTATTGATATTTTTGACTTGATTATTGCTGTTTAAATCTCAACTAAAAAATGGAGAAGCTATAGGTAACTTCTCCACTTTTATTATTCATATTTAGTGATTTTTATAATATGTAAAGCAGGTTAACGCGCTGCTAAATCATTTCAGCATCTATATGGCGTATTAGGTTTGATACCCAATTAACATATTGACGGTGAATTTTTTTGCCGTTGTAGTTTAAGTTAATAGAGTCTTTATAGTTGATTGAGTATGCCGTTTTGTCATACGCAATATCGACAGTTAATTGGTGTGTTCGAATATCCAGTACACCTTTTATTTTACCTTCACTCATAGGCGTACACTTCCAACCAAGCTGAATACATGCCTTTAGAATACCCTTTTCTACGTCAGCTTCACTGTTGGTAATTGTTGATGTTTGCGGAATAGGGTTTTGTTCAAAGTCTCTTACTGCAACAGATGTTGAACAACCAGCAAGTACAGTAAGTGCTGCCGCTGTAAGTAAAATTGAGTACTTTTTCATAATAATCCTTTGTTTTAATTTCATCCAATTGTGTTGTCTCGCCAATATATGCGCGCTTAGGTGAGATTATCGGTAAATTTATAGATGAGTGCCAGCAATAATTAGAAAATTAAGAGAGTTAACCGAGATTTATCTCGGGTATTAGCTTTATTTATGAACTAGTTAAAGTTTAATTATTTAAGCTATAAACCAAGGGGTAAAGCAAAATTATGTGTTGAAAGATTTACGTGAGCGATGACATTTTTTGAGGGAACGCTCTTTCTTTATGTTTTAAATTACTCCTATAGTCGTACTTTGGTTAATTTTTTGTTAAACTGTTGCGCTTAGTATGGATTGAAGTCAGTTAAAAGTTTTTAAAACAGGAAAAACAATGGAAGACATAATAAACAACATTGATATTAATCAATATTTACCCGCTGCAATTACGTGGGCAACCAACATATTACTAGCGATTGCAATCTTACTTGCGGGCTTATGGCTGGCAGGCAAAGTACGCAATTTAATTATTGGCTTATGCCATAAATACACTCATCTTGATGATACGCTTTTTCGCTTTTTAGGCAGCATGGCTCGCTACATCATATTAGCGTTCGTTATTATTGCTGTATTAAATCGCTTTGGAGTACAAACAGCCTCTATTATTGCTTTGCTAGGTGCTGCGGGACTTGCTATAGGCTTGGCGTTACAAGGTGCAATGTCGAACCTTGCAGCAGGCGTTATGCTACTAGTTTTCAGACCTTATAAAGTGAATGACTTTATTGAGGCAGCAGGGCGTTTTGGTAAAGTAACAGAAGTAGATATGTTTACTACTATTTTACAAACGTTCGATAACCAACAGGTTATTATTCCAAATAGTCAAATTTGGGGCGCGCAAATTATAAACCATTCACATCATCCAATTCGTGGTGTGGATATGCATTTTGGTGTTGCTTACGGTGAAGATACAACGGCTGTACGTAAAGTTATAGATGGCGTACTTGCAGCGCACCCACACATACTAAAAGATCCAGCTCCTTTTGTTGAAGTAGAAACTCTTAACAACAGCTCAGTAGACTTTTTAGTAAGACCTTTTTGTAAGGGCGAGCATTACTTCGATATTCTTTACACTGTGCCAGAGTTAATTAAAAAAGCACTAGATGAAAATAATATTGAAATACCTTTCCCACATCGTAAAGTTATTTTAGTTAACGAAAGCAAAGATTAACTAAATTTAAAACGATTTAAACCTAAGGGCACTTTTAAAGTGCCCTTTTTTTGTCTGAAAAAGTTACATACCTGTGTAACCTTTTCTTTTATAAACCACTTCAAATACTACATTGTTATCTGTACAGCCCTTTTTTACTAGGTTGGATGGCTGGTCTTTATTTTGCATTTGCATAGTCGCTTTTAGTTTTAAAGCTCATAAAAACTATTGACCCATTAAATCAAACTGTATGAAGGACTAAACATGGCTGAATCATTTAAATACTCAGGTAATAAAGGGCATGGCGGTGAATTGCATCAAAAAGCGTCGGATGAACACCCTACCATGACCACCGCGCAGGGCTGCCCTGTAAGTGACGATCAAAACTCATTACGTGCAGGAAAGCGTGGCCCAGGATTATTAGAAGATCACATAATGCGCGAGAAGATCTTTCACTTTGATCACGAGCGCATTCCTGAGCGTGTAGTGCACGCTAGAGGCTATGGTGCACACGGATATTTTGAAACTTACGACACGCTTGAAGATTTAACCTGTGCAGATATTTTTCAGCGAAAAGGTGAAAAAACCCCAGTATTTACTCGTTTCTCTACAGTTGCAGGTAATAAAGGGTCTCCAGATTTAGCACGTGATGTACGTGGTTTTGCGGTAAAATTTTATACCCAAGAAGGAAACTGGGATTTAGTCGGTAACAATATACCGGTATTCTTTATTCAAGATGCGATGAAGTTTCCTGACTTAGTTCATTCAGCTAAAGCCGAGCCCGACCGAGGTTTTCCGCAAGCGCAAACAGCACATGATAACTTTTGGGATTTTGTGAGCTTATCGCCTGAGTCAATGCACATGGTTATGTGGGCAATGTCTGATAGAGCTATTCCGCGCTCTTTACGCTTTATGGAAGGTTTTGGCGTTCATACCTTTAAATTCATTAATGCCAAAGGTGAAGAGAAATTCGTTAAATTTCATTGGAAACCAAAAGGCGGTATGCAATCAGTTGTGTGGAACGAGGCACTTAAATTAAACGGCGCGGACCCTGATTTTCATCGCAGAGACATGTGGGAATCTATTGGCAACGGCGACTTCCCTGAGTGGGAGCTAGGTGTACAGGTGTTTGATCAGCAATTTGCTGATGAATTTGAATTTGATGTTTTTGATGCCACCAAGCTTATACCTGAAGAGCAAGTACCAGTGCAAATTGTTGGCCGTATGGTGCTTGACCGTGTTGTAGACAATTTTTTTGCAGAAACAGAGCAAGTAGCATTTTGTACTCAAAACATTGTACCGGGGCTCGACTTTACACCCGACCCGCTACTGCAAGGTCGTAACTTTTCATACTTAGATACTCAAACTAAGCGTTTAGGTGGTCCTAACTTTACGCATATTCCGGTCAATGCGCCTAAATGTCCAATGCGTCATTTTCAGCAAGATGGCCACATGGCAATGCACAATCCAAAAGGGCGTGTTAATTATGAGCCAAACTCATGGAGCGGCGACGAAAACAACCCGCGCGAATGCCCAGTACATGGCTTTAAAAGCTCAAGCGAGCCTGAAGTAAGCGGCGGTGATAAACTGCGTTATCGCTCAGAAACATTCAGCGATCATTACAGTCAAGCCCGTCAATTTTATTTAAGTCAAACAGAGGTAGAGCAGGCGCATATTCAATCTGCGTACGTGTTTGAGCTGTCTAAAGTTGAGCATTTACCAATACGAGAACGTTTGGTATCGCACTTGTTAAATATTGACGAAAACCTCGCAAATAAAGTTGCCGAAGGACTTGGCTTGCAAGAAATGCCAGACCCAGCTGAAGCGGCTATGCCAACACGTGACGACTTACCTGTATCTGATGCGTTAAGTATTTTGAAAAATGCGCCCAACACCTTCAAAGGCCGTAAATTAGGTATTTTAGTAAGTGATGGCTTTAATGCAGACATTTTTGAATCGGTTACCAATGCACTTAAAAGTGAAGGCGCAAACTTTGAAATTATTGCCCCACAAGTCGGCGGTGCTAAATGTAGTAAGGGTAAGCACTTTGAAGCCGATCAGGTTATTAATGGTGGTCCGTCGGTTTTATACGATGCAGTATTTGTACTCACCACTGAAGAGGGAGCCGAAAAACTAGCAGCTATTGCAGAAGCTAAAGACTTTGTAAGTGATGCGTATGCACATATGAAATACATAGGTTTTACAAGTGAGGCTAAGCCTTTATTTAAAGCCGCAGGGCTCGATGATAAAGCAGATAATGGCTGGATTGATTTAGTTACCGTATCGGGTGAGGCATTTATTAAAACGTTACGTAATTTACGTTTTTGGCAACGCTAAGTAGTTATTTATTCTAAATATATTTTGAAGTAAGTTAATTTTCTCTTAAATTTAAAAGCCGCTGTATTGCTACAGCGGCTTTTAGTTTAGTGCTAATAAGCTTTAAATTTGTTGATCTATTAAGCTTCTTATTTCACTTAGGGTAGTTTCTTTAATTATTTTGCCATCTTCAAAAACTACTTCTAATAGTCCTTGTGCTTCTTCTTGCTCGGTTACGTCATCAAACAAAGTTAACTCGCCGTTTACGCGTTCAACTTTTAAAAGCCCTTTAGCTGACTTTTTCTTTGAATCAGTTTTTGGGTCTTTAAATATAGCAACACGCTTACCATTTTTTACTATGCTTGTTGCTTTAACTGCTGAGCCGTGAGTATCACGTGTTACATATTGATAGCTATATGAACCCATACCTAAAACCACTTTTGATGCAAAACCCTTGTCCATAAGTCTTTGTAGAATTTGGCGTTGGCGCGTTAAAGTAATTGCATCGCCGTAAATAGCACCAATATGCTCATCAAGTAACTTATAACCTTTAGGTGTTGTTGTGCCACCAAATATGTCCCATAAGCATTCAATAAGCCCTTTAACTTCACATTCCATTAGTTCGATAGTGTTGTTGTCTTCAAACCCAAAATATTGGCCGTTAAAGTAATACGCTTCATAGCCTTTATTAATTACTTCGGCTTCTGCTTCATTTTGAGTTGTAAATAATTCACTGTAATCTGATATAGGAGAAACATTGTACCCGGTTAACATTTTAACCGGATCCCCTGAGTCGGGGCGAATAACTAGCGTGCCATCACGTGCCATTATTTCGCTTTTTAACTGCGGTAAATAATCAGTTACTAGAGTCCAAAAATCCCAAGTATCAGAAACAACACTTAAAATACCTTTAGGTGACTGTTCTTGCATTAAATATTTAAAGAACTCAATTTCGCCTTCCAGTATCCAAGAACACGTAACCGAGTGCTCTGTTGCATCTACTGAGCAACCAACAAGTTCGTTATCTACATTTGCACCGTAATATTTTTCAGCAAATAAAACCGCAGTAATAACATCAGTACCAACAAGTCCCGAAGCTAAGTGACCAAAGCCACTCATTGCCGCAGCATGTTTACCAAACATACCTCTAAAGCTAAAGTCATGACCTTGAAATGGTACAAAATCCATATCTAAGCCAGTTTTAATTGCAAATTCTTTAAATACTTTTAAATAAGCGACAGCCGTTGTAGTGCTTGTCTGAATTGGCCAGTTTTCACAGCTTAATACTGTTTCAATCATATTAGTTAGCCATTGAAAACCCGCTTTTGTATTCACTATAGTAACTGGCGGTACTAAGTAAGGAACTAATGTCCCCTCAGGCAATGCTTTTATTTTTAATGGTAAGTAACCCAAGTCATGTAAATCTTCTAAGTATTCTACATCAACAGTATAGCCAAGCATTGAGCTCATAATACGTTTATGGTTAGCAACAGCCGTCGCTTTATCTACTTTAAAAAACTCATTCCATTCTTCTTGAAGGTAACTTTTAATAAAGTATTGAAGACCAACAAACGCGACTTTATTGTTATTTTCTATGTTACTTAGTTTGCCACTACGAGAGGTATAATTTGCATATACTTGCGTTACGTCAGGGTGATAAGCGCGGCTATGAAATTCTTTATAAACGTCTTTTTGCATACTTGCAGCTGTAATAGTCATCGTGTTTTCCTTACATCTCAATTATTTGTAAACTAATGTTGTTACTATTTTTAAACTCATTAGCTGGTTTAAACGAATCTGTTGTGTAAATTTTATCAATTAGGCCTTCAAAAACATCAAGCCCTTTTGAAAAAATGCCATGAGTTATAAAAAGAGAAATTTCAACAGCGCCATTACTTTTTAGTACCTTGGCAAGTTCGATAAAGGTTCTGCCGCCGTCACAAATATCATCAGCAATAAGTACGCTTTTACCTTTAACATCGCCAATAATTTCTGTTTTTACTATTTCGCCTGTTTTTAAGTTTCTTACTTTTTGAGCTTGAATAACTTCAGGTACACCATTGAATTTTTCTGAAATTTTAATGGTTTTTTTACTCGCCCCAGCATCTGGAGAAATAAGAGTTAGTTCGCCTTTTGCTAAGCGTTGGCTTAGCTCTTCGCAGCGTGCAAGTAACGAAATTTGTTCAATATTGGTTACTCTATTAATTAAAGCAGGGGATACATCGCTATGCGCATCCCAAATTGTCACTTTTGAAAAGTTTAAGCCATTAATAAAATTTGCCATAACAGCTGCGCCTAACGCTTCTCCTTCAACACATACTCGGTCTTGGCGTGCATAAGGAAAATAAGGAATAACAAGTTCGATAGGTGCACTTTCATTTGTTAATCTTTTTAAGGCATCGACAGCAATCATTAATCTAACCATTTTAGATGAGTTGGTTAGTCGTTCAAAAATCTCTATTTTTATAGAGTCTGAAAAATTAGCGGCGTTAAACCTGACATGCTCTTCACCACCAGAAAAAGTGAAATTCTCATAATCAACTAACGATTTACTTCCTGTTGAGTCATAGCTAAATACTTTCATTTTTTGTCCTTTTAATGTTTGTGTCCTAGCGACACAATTAAATTATCAAATGTACCTATAGTAATCAAGCTATTTTTTAAACTAACCCACTGAACTTATTAATTGTCTGTAATTTTACAGTAGCTTGAAATTGAGATGTGTTTAATTTATTGTGTCACTAAGACCTTAACTTAATATGAGTACGCTGTGACTAACCATTACGATATCACCGAATACAAAAATCCATTATTTACAGTTGATAGTGTGTTGTTTACCGTTAAAAACGGTACTCTAAAAGTGCTCATGGTTAAGCGTGCGAGTGAACCTTTTACTGGTCGGTGGGGACTTCCTGGTGGGTTTGTTGATATAGATATTGACGATAGCGTGAGTATGACGGCGCTTAGAAAGCTTAAAGAAAAAACCAGTGTGGCGCCTCAATATTTAGAGCAACTACAAACATACTCAGGCATTAATCGTGATCCGAGAGGGTTTAGTGTCACGTTAGTTTATTTTGCTTTAATTGCAGAGGCACAGGTATCAACCCACATAGAAACAGTTGATGATGCAAAGTGGATTGATGTTGAACAAGTTAGTGATTTACCTGTGGCTTTTGATCATAAGCATATTATTGAGCAAGCTAAAGCGCGCTTAAAACAAAAAGCGTTGTACTCAATGGCGCCGGTTTATTGTTTGCCAGAGCATTTTACCGTAGGGCAATTTAAGTCAGTCATTGAGACCATTATAGGCAAGCCTGTTCAGCGTAAAAGTATAATAAGGCGCATTGAAGCTGCTGATATGTTTGAAACACTAGATGAAAAAGTTAAATCGGGCGGACGCTTAGCGCAGTTATACAAAGTAAAAGCCGGCGTTGATATTGTAAACTTTGAACGAAACTTAAGTGTTTAATAAATTAAATAAACGCTCTTAAAGTAACTGTAAGAGCGCTTTGTTACTTAAGGTAAGTGCTTAAGCTAATGGAGTTATTCTGAGCCACCAGCTGTAATAAACCCAGCTAGAAAATCACTTAACGTTTTGGCTTCGTAAGTGGCGCTTTGTTCGTCAGCCCCAAATGATATTACTTGCCCAGCGGTCCCTTGGCTGTTTGGTGCAAAATCCAGTGCTATAAAGTTTCCACCTCCCAAATTAAAAAATGGTACCCAGTAGGGGGTAACGTACATGGGTAGGGTTTTTACATTGTTTTCACTATAGGTATCGAATAACTCTTCTTGAGTCCATTCATTATAAACAGACTGCCAGTCGCGCCACTCTTTTAAAATGCGTTGAGCACCCATAAATGCTGTGTTTTTAACACCATCATGGAGTGTTAAAAACGATTTTAGTATAGCTGGGAATGCAAATCCGGCTTCGTTTTCAAATTCATCATAAATAGCGTCGTTGTTTTTGGGCTCAATAATATTGAGACTATTTTGTTTTACCAACGCCATAAAATGTTGTTCTATCAATTTAAAGTCATCGCATGCACTAAGCTGTATAAAGGGCGTTAAAAAGTCCGCTTTTTCTTTGGTTAACTTTTCAGCAATAAAGCTATTTGGGACTTGGCTACAAATAAACTCTCCCATACCTTTATGAGTGAGCTCTTTTTCGTTGTTAAAAAGGGAGCGACTTGAGCTGCTATTACTTGTAAACGTATATACTTTAGGTGTTGAGGCATCGTCATTAATTGAGCTAAACCACTGATTAAATAGAGGCGTTGCTTCTACTTGCATGGTTAAAATTTCTTTGTCCTGTAAAAAAGCAATACCATACGCTTTTTCTGACGTTGAATCTGGGGTAATAATGAGTAACTTTAACGTACTCTTTGCTGTTAGATTATATATTTCTTTAAAAATAGATTCGCTAAAAATATTCATAGCATCAAAGCCATCTAAATTTTCAAACTCTGGCAGTGTATTTATTTTTATTAAATCAAAGTGAAAATCACCCCAATTATTTTCTTTTAAATTTTCAGTGTAAGTTATTATGTTTTTCATTTTATAAATTCCATTTTAAAGGTTACACACTCACCGCTACATAACATATTTTTTGTCATGAAACAGGGGTAGTGAAGAATAGTTATTGGAGGTAACAACGTTTATCTAAAAAACCTAGATATTTTAACATTGTATTTAGGGTTTATTTAGTCCTGGGCTTTAAATAGTTATACATTCTTTCAAATGTTAATGATTGCCTAATTGTTAAGCGATTGATCGCGCTAATATCATAAAACGCTTGCCGCTAACCCTATTGTTTGTATAATGCTTGGCATAGAGACGAAGGCACATAAATAATCCTTAGCTCTAAAGTGGTTTTTCTTTATCTTCTCGTGTTTAGAAGGTTAAAGAAAAATGACGCCAGCGTGATGAAATTGGTAGACATGGGGGATTCAAAATCCCCTTCCGAAAGGAGTGGCGGTTCGAGTCCGCCCGCTGGTACCACTTTTTATAACCCCAACCAAATTGGTTGGGGTTTTTTTATGCCTAAGATTAATAGTCATAGTTAAATTTTTAGGTATCAAGCTACTAAATTTAGAAGTCACCCAAGAGTTGGGTAGTAAACATGAAGCAAAGGAAGAGTAATGAAAAAAGTAATTGGTTTGTTGGTTGGTGCAATGGCTTTATCTGGTTGTACTCACCGTATTGGTGATTTTACAATTGCCTCTACAAAAAATATGAATCATACAAATAGCAATCACAAAGTTGATTATGACACACGTGTGGTTGGTAAGGATGTTAAACATACTGTTTTGATTTTCCCAACAGGAATATCTAACATGAAAGAGGCTATGGATAATGCTATCGAGCAAACGCCTTCGGCGGTGGGTCTTTCAAATGTTACCGTTAAAGTTGTGCAGTGGTATATCCCATTAATTTATGGACAGTCTTACTTTGAAGTTGAAGGTAATCCAATCTATGAGGTGGATAATACGAAAACTAAGTAATTTTTAGTTTTAAATAGCTGCCAACGGTAGCTATTTAACTATCAATTTCTAACATGCATTTGATTAAGGTATGATAGTAATTAATAGATTACTCTGAAATAAATAATAATCATGACCCAATTAAGTGCCAAACAGAACATTCAATCGATTGTTAAAGCAATTAAGGCAGAGGAAGCATCACTTCGTCAAAAGCACCCGTTACTTGCACATCAAAATACCTTAGGGTTAATTATTTTATTGCTATCGCTTAGCGCATTAATTGGTGTTGGTGTTTTATATTATTTAGCCATCATACCTGCTTGGGTATGCATAGTACTTGCGGCTATTGCTGCATCTATTTCCCATGAGTTAGAGCACGACCTTATACATAAACAATACTTTAGCAATCAGCCGTTCATGCATAATTTTATGATGCTAACAGTATGGTTAATGCGGCCAAATACTATTAGTCCATGGTACCGACGTAAAATGCATTTACACCATCACAAAACCTCAGGCACACAACAAGACCTAGAAGAACGCTTGGTGGGAAACGGTATTAAAAATCCATTTTTACGTGCGCTAGTTATTGTAGATGGCTTATTAGGGTTAGTTATTTCTACTAAACGTTTTAGAAAAGAAATTAATGGCTTTAGTTTTTCGAGTGTTTTTAATGCGGGATTTCCGATAGCGACTGCGTATTTCGCTATTTTATATAGCGTTATTGTATTTCATATTGTTGATTTATTTATACCACTTTCGCTAAATTCGCCTAGCTGGGTACTAAGTATAATGAACGTGTTTGAATTTTTAATGGTCGTGCTCATTGTGCCTAATATTATTCGTTCAAGTTCGCTTAATTTTGTTACCTCAAGCATGCATTACTATGGCGGCGTTAATAACATGCTTGAGCAAACTCATGTACTAACGAGTCGTTTATTTATGCCGTTTCACTTATTTTGTTTTAACTTTGGTAAAACGCATACCATTCATCATTTTGTGCCAAATCAGCCGTTTTATTTACGCCAAATGCTAAGTAAAAAAACACTTAAAGTAATGGCGCAGCATAATGTGCGCTTTAACGATTTTGAGAGCATTAAAAATGCGAATGCTTACAAGGCATAACCTAAAACTTCAGTAAAAACCGTTATTACATAGGTGCTCAGTTGCCTATTCAATAACGTATGATTGCTTTAGTTGGATATAAAACTAAAGCAATCATCTATAAATTAATCCGCTCTTTTAAATCGCTTTTTTATCAATCCAAATAACTTTGCTATTCCAAGCGTTAATAACATCGGCACGCCAATTAAAACGAGTTCTTTTACAAATGGTAAAATATACATCAATATCGGTGCTATATTCGGCTTTTCTCCTTCAGCTGAGCCGTGGCTATAACCTTGTAGGTTTATTTGCATAGCCCAATCTGTTCGCTCCAAAGTCACCAATATCAGGCTCACTAAAACAGATACAATTAAAACGATGCTGGTGCGGGTTTTCCACTGTTGTTTTAAGTGCTTCATTATTTAGCCTCCTTGGCAAACATACGTTTGGTTAGTTTTACAATCCAGCTCAAATTAAGAGCTAAGTGTACGCCTAACATTGGCATGATTAAGGTGGCTGTATCGTGGTGCATCTTTGACCAAAAATCTTGAATGTTTAAACTAATGTGAAGTGCTGGTAGTAAAGCAACCGACACTAAAAAGCCACTCACAAATACCAATAACATCATTATATAAAGTAGGTAATCCCACACTATGTTAAAACGTTCTCGAGCACTTAATTTAGATAATAAGCGCTTAAAGCTGCGCTGTATCCAATCCCAATGTAGTAATAAGTGAATTGCAAATGGCACTATAAAAAACAAACTAAACCATTCATGTAAAGGTACGCCCGTTGCTTGTGGTGCACTTACTAGCATAAAGCTTATAAGGAGTAGTGCATCCATTACATAGCGGAATTTTTGTAAGTTTTGCTTCCAGTTAGACATTATAATATGACCCTAATTTTTAATTACTTTTTGATTGCGACTATTTAAGGTACGCCCTCCTTAAACAGTAAAAGGCTCAATAAAATATTGAGCCTTAAATTATTACTGAGCTTTTAAATTAAAAAACGTACGACGCGCTTAATTTTACATTGCGACCTGCTTCGTAATCTTGCACGGTGTCGCTTGAGTATGACGCATTTGAGTAATAGGTTTTATCAAAAATATTTTCAATACCTAAGGTCATGCTAAGTGCTTTAAGCTGACTTGGTAGCCACTGCATGCTTATGTTTTAAAATAATGAGTAGGTTTAGGTCGAGCTGATTTAAATTCATAATTTGGTTTTATAATTAGCCTGTATTACAAGCTGTTATCCTAGCATTTATATTTGAGAAGTACGTATAGGTCTTTTGTTTTTAGGAATTTAAACATGACTATTAAAAATAAAAAACAACGTTAATTATATATAAAATGTATAAAGTGATTTGCTATTTACCCTGATTATCAAACCTTAAAGTAAACAATATACTGGTTGTATCAAATTAAACTAACAGGATACAACATAATGAAACCACTTTATTTTGCAGCAGCGCTGCTAGCAACAGGGTTTTTTAATAGCGCATTAGCTGAGCCTACAAAACCAGAATTATTAACGCCTGAGTTATTAGTCGATTTACCTAACACCTTTAATTCGCCAGCCAGTAGCGATATGGATAAAGAGGGCAATGTATATATTACCTCGCCAAACTTTCATAACGATGCACTGATTAAAATTGGCGAGATGCAAACACCTGCTGCGCCCCGTATAGGCATGCTTGATAAAAATAACAATTTTAGTAATTGGTATACTTTTACTAAGCAAGATATGGCGCCATCAACAGGTAAAATTGCACCTATGGGAATTGCATTCGGCCCAGATGGCAATGCTTACGTAGCTGACATGCAAATGTGGTTTGATGGCAGTTATAAATCGCGAATACTACGTATTAATGTCGTAAATGGAAAAGCTGTAAGCACGGATGTTGTTGTAACAGGGTTATTATTTCCTAATGCAGTGGTATTTAAAGGCGATGATCTGTTTATTTCAGAAACAGTATTAAAACTTGAAGGTACTAAGCAGTTAAGTGGTGTGTATAAGGTTGGTTTGAGTGAGTTAAATGCTCAAAAACCAGCGCATATAAAACCTTTTTTAAGTACTCAAAATCATGACTCACATCTGTTTGATATATTTGCCTCTAACGCGACACTTAAGTTTGGCGCTAACGGTCTAACATTTGATGGAGAAGGTAATTTATACACTAGCATTATGGAAGATGGCAGCGTAATTAAAACCACTATGAATGAGCGCAATGAAAAAGTTAAAACAGAGCTATTTGCAAAAGGCCTAGTTGCAACCGACGGTTTAAAGTGGGACAAGCGTACTAACAAAATTTATATTACAGACTTATTTGCTAACGCTATTTATAGTATTGATATGCAAGGTAAATTAGAGTTACTGGCACAAAATGGCAATACCACAGGACTTCATGGGGAGCTTGATGCACCATCTGAATTAATTGTTCGTGGTAAAGATATTATTATTATGAATTTTGACGCCGTGTTCGACAGTCCTAATATGGTTAACAAAAAAGCTGACAATCCACATACTTTATCGGTAATTAAGCTTAAATAACAGATTGCTAGCTGTTTAAAGTTACTAATTTAAATAGCTGCTTAGAGCAGCTATTTTGATATCAGGGCTTCAATTAATAACCTGGTTGAATTGTTACATCAAGCAATCTGCTTTAGCTCTAAATATAGTCGACTACATCAAAAGCTTTACCTGTTTGGTTACTTTCAATTGCGTGTCTAAATGCTTTAGCGGTATCAGCAGCGGTTATACCACTGGTGCTATCCATACCCATTATCTCCATCGTTTCCTTTACAAAATGAGGACTTACGGTATTTACGCGTAATATGCCTTCAAGTTCTAATGCCGCCGCTTTAGCGAATGAATCTAGCGCTGCATTTACCATGCTTACAGCTGCTGAACCAGGCGCAGGATTTTGTGCTAAAAAGCCTGAAGTAAAAGTAAAACTACCGCCTTGATTAATGAACTTAGTTGCCACATGAAATAGTGTAATATTACCCATTAATTTATTACCTACAGTTGTTGTGTAATCTTGCTCACTTATCTCGTTTATAGGTGCGAAGGCAATTAAACCTGCAGTAGATATAACCGCATCAACATTTCCTACTTTTTTAAATAATGCTTCTATAGAGGCTTTATCTTGAATGTCTACCGTGTGTTCGCTGTTTTTAAAGCTCGCTTTAATAACTTGATGATCATGAAGGTCTGCCGCTATTGCTGCCCCAACTATGCCTGATGCGCCTATTAATAATACTTTCATTTTTATTACCTTTAACAATGTATTTTGTGAATGTAAGGTAATAATAAACTCATCAGTAAAGATGAAAAATAACAAATAAATAATATTATTTGTGATATTTTTAGAATAATAGCCAAATGTAATTTAGCGAGTAAGTAATGGATTTATTAAAATCAATTCAGGTATTTGAGCAAGTAGCCCAGCAGCAAAGCTTTAGCCGCGCTGCCGAGAGTTTAAACTTAGTGCCCTCAGCCGTTAGTAGGCAAATTAACGAGCTTGAAAAATGGCTCGATATTAGGTTAATAAACCGTACTACACGCTCATTAAGTTTAACCGAAGACGGTAAAGCATATTTACTTAAGCTCAGTGATATTCGTGCACAAGTCACCGAACTTCGCCGCTCCAAAACACAGCAACAACAAATCAAAGGGCTTATAAAAATTACAGCTCCCATAATGATTGGGCAATATATGCTGCCGGTTGCATTAGCTGAATTTAAAGAGCTGCATCAGGACGTTGATTTAGCAATTTCACTTATGAATCGTAAAGTAGAGCTGGTGGAAGAAGGCTTTGATTTAGCTATACGCGTAGGGCACTTAAACGACTCAACAATGGTCGCGCGTAATATTGGTAATATGCGCTTTAAAACGGTAGCAAGCCCTCACTATATTAACACTCACGGCATGCCCAGTACGCCTAAAGATCTTAAAAACCATCGATGTTTAATAAATACCGCAGTAACTAATGCCAAGCGATGGTCGTACTTAATTGACGGAAAAAGCACAGTAATAAAAGTAGCTGGTAGCCTTGAAGTTAACGATTCTCAAAGCTTAAAAGCCTTTGCTATAGCGAATCAAGGTATTGCTCAGCTGCCTAGTTTTTACGTTGATGCGGCAGTTCAATCTGGTGAGTTAATAGAAATATTAAGCGATTATGTACCAAGCCCATTACCCGTGAATTTACTCTATCCATCGCAACGTTTATTAAGCCCAACTGTCCGCGCTTTGGTGGACTATTTAGTGCCATTTTTAAATCAACAAAAGCAAAAGTGGTAGGCTTAATTAGCGCTAAAACTTCAAACTAAAAATAGATAAAACCAGTGAAAAGTGAAGTGGCCCTTCATAGTTGGGCATCTAGCTTAAATGGGATTGATTATTGTAGAGCCTTCAGTAATAGTGGTTATAGAGCAAACTAATTATGTTCTCAATAATACATAAGGGCTCGTGCTCATCAATATTATAAAACCAATAAATATAATAAGGACAAACAGGATGAAAAAATCACTAATTTCAATAGCGCTGGGCTTTGCTGCCCTTAGTGCGTTTAATGCCAATGCAAACATTGATCAGCAAGTGAAAAAGGTAGAGCAACAGGTTATTGATTGGCGACGTGATTTTCATCAAAACCCTGAGCTTGGAAATCGCGAAACCCGCACAGCAGGTATTGTCGCTAAGCACTTAAAGTCGCTGGGTATGGAAGTACAAACAGGGATTGCTTATACAGGTGTTGTGGGGCTATTAAAAGGTGCAAAGCCAGGCCCAACAGTAATGCTACGCGCAGATATGGACGCGCTGCCAGTTACTGAAAAAGCCGATGTTGATTTTAAATCAACTAAAACCACTAATTACCGTGGTGTAGATGTAGGCATAATGCATGCTTGTGGGCACGACACGCACGTGGCTATGCTAATGGGCGCTGCACAAGTGCTTGCAAACATGAAAGATGAGCTACACGGTAATATTATGTTTGTATTTCAGCCTGCAGAAGAAGGCGCACCTGAGGGGGAAGAGGGTGGCGCTGAGTTAATGCTTAAAGAAGGCATATTTAAACAATACAAACCAGAAGCTGCTTTTGGGTTACACATAACATCTAGTTTGCACAGCGGTAAAATTGGTTATAGAAGTGGCCCTGCAATGGCCAGTGCAGACCGATTTGAAATAACTGTACATGGCAAGCAGGCACACGGCTCTGCACCGTGGACAGGGGTTGACCCAATTGCCGCAGCTGCGCAAATAGTAACAGGCGTAAATCATATTGTTAGTCGCCAAATCAACATTACCAAAGAGCCCGCTATTGTCTCGTTTGGAAAAATAGCGGGAGGCGTACGCAATAATATTATTCCTGAAGAAGTTGAAATGGTAGGTACAATTCGTAACTTTGATATGGATAACCGAGCACAAATATTTGAAAAAATAAAAACCACAGCCACGCACATTGCTAAATCGTCGGGTGCAACTGCAGAGGTACACATTCACGAAGGTTATCCGGTAACGATTAATAACCCAAAGTTAACTGCGCAAATGTTACCTAGCCTTAAAAAAGCAGCAGGTAATGAAAACGTAGTTGAAATGGGAAAAATAACCGGCGCAGAAGACTTTTCGTTTTACGCATTAGAAGTGCCGAGTGTATTTGTATTTTTAGGCGGCACACCAAGTGAGCAAGATTTAAATACAGTGGCTAGTAATCACTCACCTTATTTTTATGCCGACGAATCATCGTTTAAAGTAGGCACTAAGGCGCTTAGCCTGTTAGCTGTTGATTATTTAAACGCACATAAAAGATAGCTTAAACGCACCACGTTACGCTATTAGCTTAACGTGGTATTGCTGTTTTATTTAAAACATCGGATCATGTTTGTAGCACTTGCTCAACTTTTAAAAATCACTTTCAAAAATTAAAAATCTAACCGAATATACAAATGAACCGGCGAGCAGTTTTTTTATATTTTAAAAATAATGAATCGATACTGCCGGTCTTATATCTCGATTCAATCTTCATAAGCATTAAGGATTTAAATAATGGAAATTACTGGAAGCTGTTACTGTGGTGAAATTAAATACCAAGCAAAGTCTCAAAATAACAATGCACTTGTTTGCCATTGTAGCGATTGCCAACGTATGTCGAGCGGCCCATTTAGAGCCGTTATAATTGCAGAGCCAAATTCGGTAGTATTTACCCAAGGTGAGCCAAAAGAGTTTGTTAAAACAGCGCAAAGTGGTAACAAGCGTGCGCAAGGCTTTTGTGGTACATGTGGTACAACACTTTATGCAACTAACGAAGCTAAAACTGACCGTGTATATGGCTTGCGTATTGGTGCGGTTGATCAGCGTGAACAGTTTACGCCAACAGCACAAATTTGGGCTAAATCAACATTGAGCTGGTTGAGCGGCTTACACGAAGTACCTGCGTTTGATACAACCCCACAAAATTAGTAATACTGATAAAAAATCACTTTTTTAGTAAGCGGTTTGAAATTTATTTAACCAAATGACTGTCTACTTATAAGTCAGTCATTTGGAGAATATTATGTGTAGTTCACCTAAAAGCAGCCGAGCAGTAAAAAAAACAGCCATTAGTTTTAATGATGAGCTTACTCAAGAACAGCGTTTACGTTTTGCTGCAAAGGCTAATTTAGCGCAAGAGCGCCGTGAACAGCGCGAAGCGACTAATAAACGCTATGAGCAAAAACACACGAGCAACAAAACTTCGTCTGGTTTATTTTCGTGGTTACAGCAACTAGTTAGCTGATTTAGCTAAAGTAGTGTTTTTACCACTGCCTAAACCACATAATGCACACAGTACTCCAGCAATAGCGCACAGCCATAATGGCGCACTCCAACTGCCTGTTGTAGTGTGTAATGCACCAGCTAGCATAGGACCAATAGCCGCGAGCAAATAACCTACGCTTTGCGACATTCCCGAAAGCGACGCTGCTTGTTGCGAATCGTCAGTTCGCAAACTAATAAACGACAGCCCCAATATAAAACACGCTCCAGAGCAAAAGCCCAACATTAGGGTCCAAACAAAAGCAAAGTTAGGCATGTAAAGCAGCCCCAATGCACTAAGTGCACTCAACATGGCTAAAATAAAGCTAAGCACGCTTTGATCTTTTAATTTTGCCAATAGGGGGATTAATATTAAACCCGGTAATGCAGTCGCTATTTGAAAAGCACCATGATAAGCACCTGCTTGCGTGGCACTTTGGCCTGTTTCGATTAATATGCTTGGTAACCACGTAATAATTATATAATTTAAAAACGAGTTTAAGCCCAGCAGTAGGGTAATTTGCCATGCTAGTAAATAACGCCATACACCTTTTGACGTGTCAGCGTGTTGAGCAATACTCGCGGGTTTTGTGTGCTTACTTAATTGCGACATCCATACAATAATACTCGCCAGAGTAATAAGAGCTGATGAGCCCAGCGCAAGTTGCCATCCTAATCCGTTTAACTGACTAAGCGGAAATACCAAAGTGGAAAACCCACCCGATACCACGCCCATAGTAAGCACGTAGGCTGAGGTCATTAATGCAACCTTTGCAGGAAAGTCGCGCTTAATTAAACTTGGTAATAATACGTTTGCAATGGCAATGCCCACACCAATAATAGCGGTGCCTACAAAAAGCATGGCTGAGGTATTTATTACCCGCGCTGCAACCCCAGCAAGTATAAATAACAAAGCTACAAACAAGGTGCGCTCTAACCCCTGCTTTTTAGCAAGAGTTGCGGCCATTGGCGATACAACCGCAAAGGCAATGAGTGGCAATGTTGTTAAAAACCCAGCTTGCGATGCGCTAAGCCCAAAGTGATTAATAATTTGTTCAAGCACAGGTGCAATACCTGTAAATGTGGCGCGTAAATTTGCGGCAATAAGTAATATGCCAAGCACAAGTAATATGCCAGCAAAGCGTGATTTAGGTGTGTTATTTAACAAAAGGGAAGACCATTAAAGCTAATACTTAATAGGCGCTAGTATAAAGGCTTAGCAAAAACTATAATTTAGAGATAATGACATTAAATAACTAAAAACAGACAAAGCTATGTTTGATGCAATTGGTTGGGACGACATTAAAAATTTTGAAACTATGGCGCAGCCCATAATAGCCAAAATAGAGCACGCCCATGCAAGTCACGAAATACCACTACATACCCATCCTAAAGGGCAGTTAATTTTAGCGCTACATGGTTATGTAACGTGTGAAGTGTCGGCCAAAATGTGGATGGTGCCTACGCACAGTGCAATTTGGATCCCAGCACAAAAGGTGCATAGTAATAGGGCGTCTGATAACGCGCAGCTTTGTCATTTATTTATTGATAGCAGTAAAAATGGTATGCCGTTAAATACCTGTACGTTAGCTATTACGCCGCTGGTTAAAGAGCTAATGTGTGAGTTGGCTGGGCATAATCAGCACTATACTTTAAATAGTAAAACAGCACGTTTAGCGCAGGTGTTATTTGATCAACTTATTGAAATGCCCGTACAACCACTGGATTTTGTATTATCTAAAAACGAGGTAATTCAAACCATGAGCGATCAGCTTATAAATATGCCTAATAACCGAAAAACATTACCACAATGGGCTAAGCAGTTTGCATTAACTGAGCGCACATTAGCGCGGTTAATTAAAAAAGAAACCGGTATGACATTTGGAAAATGGCGTACGCAATTGCATATAATTACAGCCTTAAAAGCGCTTTCTGATAAGCAAAGTGTGCAGCAGGTGTCGGAGTTATTGGGGTATGAGTCGGTGAGTGCATTTATTACTATGTTTAAAAAGGTAATGAAAAAGTCGCCCATGAAATACATGAGCGACTTAAATCAGTTAAATTAGCTTAGCTCTTAAATAAGTTTAGCCCTTAAATAAGCATTACCACGTATAAGTTGCCGAAAGCATCGCGTTACGTGGTTTGCCAGGAAAGTACCTGTCGCCGGTAAAACTGGTGTAATCGGCGCGCTCTGCATAAGCCTCATTGGTTAAATTAATAATGCGCGCAAGCACTTCAAGGTTATTAGTAACTTGCCACTGTGCGCGCAGGCTTAAAACATCATGCCCTTGGTATTTATTTAAGTTTTCTGGGTCGGTGTAGTAGTTACCAACACGATGCCATTGCAAAGCAAGTTGTGTATTACTGAGTGCTTGCCATGTTAAATCGAGATTAGCAATATTGCGCGGCGCGGTATCTATGTCGTTGCCATTTATATTTAAACCATTAAGTACTTGGTTGTTAGTATAAGTGTGCTTTGCATGTGTGCCTGCAAAGTTAAGCGCAAGCGACTGCGTTAGCTGGTAGTCAAGCTCAAGCTCAATACCACGATGGCGAGAGCTGCCATTATTTACCGTAAAAAAGTCGCTATCGCGGTAAATCGTGTTGTGTTTACTCATAGCGTAAACCGATACGCCATAACGTAGTTTTTCGTAAATCCCTTTAATACCTAGCTCTGCATTATTAGCTATTTCGGCGCTTAAGTTTGCAGTAGTTTGCTCGCGTTGTAATTGGTATAGCTCAGCCGCTTGTGGCGCTCTGTAACCGCGAGAAAAGTTTGCATAAAGTGTGTTATTTGTATTGTACTGATAACTCAACCCAAGCTTTGGCGATAAATTACTAAAGCTATTTTTCCCACTTTCAGGGCGACTGTATCGGCAGCCACCAAAGCCGCATTCTGTGCCATCGTCTTTTGTTCTTCCTGCTAGCATATTATTGGTGTAGTCGTACTGCATATGCTCGTAGCGTACACCTGCAGTAAGTAACCATTTATTTAATTGCCAATCAATAGATGCAAAAGGCGCATAAAGCGTCGCGTTTACATCGTAATCGTAATGTTTACCTTGTGGCACTGTAGCAACTAAAAATGCAGAGCCCTGAGTTGGCTCATTTTGGCTTTGAGTAAAGTCGGCTTGCGTGTATTCGCCATCAAGCCCTAGGTTTACTTTTACATTACTTTGTAAATTATGTTGATAAAGCGATTGTACGCCAAAACCAGTTTGACTGTTTTTTTCAAGCGGTGTGCCGGGTAAAAAGTGCTTAAAAAAGTCCATGCTTTGGTCGCGAAAATATAACGTAGTAGAGAGCACATCATCGTTATTTAATTGCCATGTTGCATTGCTCCATGCTCTAAATGCACGTGCTTTTCTAAATGCGTCTGGGTCAAAGTTTTTTTGCGAGAGGTCTTCGTTTTTATAGCTTTCAAAGCCCGTAATAAATCCCGCAGTTTGCTGATCAAGATTTGTGTAAGTAAGGCCTGAGGTAAGTAATAAATTATTATTTGAATAGCGATGGCGAATATTTACTTTTTGTTGTTCTACGCTTTCGTCGTCGCGGTAACCGCTATCGTCGGTAACACTTGCGTTAATGCCTATACCGCTGTTGCCGTAATCTTGTCCTGCACGTAATTTGTAGCGAGTATAACCGTACGAGCCATAATCTAAACCAACTAAACCACCGCCTTGAGTAGTGTCGGGCGTTATTACATTAATAACCCCATGCACAGCATTTGAGCCATAAAGTGCAGAGCCTGGGCCTTTTAGCACTTCAA
This sequence comes from Pseudoalteromonas sp. BSi20429, assembly GCF_000238895.1. Lineage (NCBI taxonomy): Bacteria > Pseudomonadati > Pseudomonadota > Gammaproteobacteria > Alteromonadales > Pseudoalteromonadaceae > Pseudoalteromonas > Pseudoalteromonas sp. BSi20429. Next base: position 44,768 of record NZ_BADV01000023.1, read on the forward strand.
TGCGCTGCGCCATTTCGCTGTGCGCCTCAAATAGCTCGTTTATATTACAAAACCCAGCGGCTCTAAGTGGTATACCATCCTCCAAAGTCAATATGCCACCACAAGCGCCTGCGCCCGAAAGCACTTGTGAGCGAAGCGCGGGTAAATACTCTTGGCCATTTCCGCGTTGAATATTAGCCCCTGCTACACGTTGCAGGGCTTCTTCAATATGGGTAGGCGCTATGCTATTTAGCTGTGCTTCACTAAGTGTGCTTATTGATAAAGGGAGTGGGGTCGATAGTGCTTCAATACGTGATGCCGTAGTTGTTATGGTTTCTATTGCATCATTATTTTGATTATCGGCAAACGCAGTGTGGCTAAAGGGTAATATCAGCGGCAAAAAATAAGGTTTCATACATTCCTTGAAAGTAATCTATATTGCATTACCTCTATAATATGCGGTTTTAATGTGCTTTTAAACTCGTTGCGTTAAAGCGTACGTAACCTATAAACCCGATACGTAATTGATAAAACAAAACAAGCCACAGCAGGAAACACCAAAGCCAGCACTAAGTAATGCTTAAATAAAACGTAGCCGGTTATACCGCCTAGTAAAAAGCCTGCAATAATGAGTAAAAACATAACGCCTTTACGGGTATCAAATTGCTCACCTTTAAGCGCTTTACCTAGCATTAAACCAAGGTCAGTAAAAATACCGGTTAAATGTGTCGTACGTATAACAGCACCACTGTAGTTAGTTGCTAGCGCATTTTGTAACCCACACGCAGCAGACGTTAAAATAATGCCGTAAACGAATGTGTTTTTGAGTAAATAAGCACTCGCAAGTAGTAGCAATCCTTCAATAAAAAGCAAAGTGTCGTAATGACGACCAAGTTTTAAAGAGCCACCAGAGAGCAAAAAGCCCGACAGTGCCGAACCCAACATAAAGCTAACAATTATTGAAAGTAACAATAAGGCAGTACTGGGATTAGTTATTGCTTTAATACCAAGTAAAGTAACAGAGCCAGATACATGCGAAATAGCCTGATGTTCAAATCCTAATAAGCCTACAGCGTTTACTATGCCCGCTATAAATGCGAGCGTAAACGCGCCATATTCAACCCACTTTGGTAGTTTTGTAAACATTGGTTATCTCTTAACGTGTGCTGTGTTAATTATTGAGTTTGTGCTTTAAAACGCTTTATTTGCTCATCAACTAATTTTGTATCAATTACGCCACGCTTAAAAGCAATGTAAGTAGGAAACGTAAACTCATTTAATTGCCGAGCATAAATGTTTTTATATTCTTTTGAGTACCACAAACCCGCTTGATAGTTAGTTATTGCGTATTCAACACGTTTTTTTTCTAGTAGCTCAAAAGTGTCTTTAGTAGAAAGTGAGCGAAGTAAATTACTCTCATCAAGGCTGTACTTTTTAGCAATAACCTCAGGCAAAGCAACGCCGCGCAGCATCGCTATTGGGGTATTTGATAAGTCGTCAGTGAGCAGTTTATCTTTGTTTAAAGTAAATAAACCATACTTAGTAGTATGCAAGGGCACGCTTGTAAAATCTAAATACTTTTCACGTTCCTCTGTATTGGCCAAAGAGAAATAGCAGTCGTAATAACCCAGCGCCATTTCTTTTTTAACGCGCGCCCATGGCAGATGAATTACGTCAATTTTAAGATTTAAATTACGCTCAATAAACGTTAAATATTCAATATCTAAACCCGTGAACGTATCGCTTTTCTCATCAAATATAGTAAAAGGCGGGTAGTGGGTTGTTACGCAGCGCAGGGTTTTACTTGGCGCTGCAAGTAATAATGAGGGTAAAGTTAAAGCTAAAAACAGAAATATTGCGCGCATAAATATAAATTCGATATCTTTTAAAGTACATAACTTGAACGCCAATTATACAGTTACTGAGCTTAATTGCATTGATCTAAGTATTTTTACCTAGCGTATAAGTTAAATTTTGTGAGATATACCATGTTTAACGCAGAGCAGCAGTCACGCATTATCGAAATGGCGTGGGAAGATAGAACCCCCTACGAGGCTATAGAGCAGCTATACGGATTAAAGTATCCGCAGCTGGTGGTTTTTATGCGAGACAATGTTTCAAAAGGCAGTTTTAAAGTGTGGCGTAAGCGCCATGCAGGTCGTAAAACAAAACATTTAAAATTACGCGATCCCGCTATTATGCGAAGCCACTGTAAAACACAATATAAACAGCGTTAAATAAGTGTAAGTTGTTTCATATGATGTTCAGCCGTGTTTGTTAACCTTTAGCTATTAATTATGCTAGAGATTATTTATGAGAGTACTAACATACACAGCACTAATAGCATTGGCTTTATGCTCAATAAGCGCAGACGCAAAACCGCATAAAGATGAGCATGGTCATAAACACGGCCATAAAAAGCATCATTCACATAAGCATAATGACAATGACTACCTTTCTAAAAAAGAGGCAAAGCAGCTAATCCGCGCAGGTTGGACGCCACCAGGGCTAAGTAAAATCTATCATCGAGGCGACTTTTTAGAACGCGATTTATACAAAAGAGGTAGAGTGATTGAACGCTCTAGAGATAATGGTACAGTGAGTATAGAAATAGACCGTACAGTTATCCGTATGGTGCACGATACTCGAGAAATACTTTCAATTTTAAGTCGCTAAATTAACTTTATAAGGATATTAAAATGCTCATTGCGCTGGCTATAATTATTGGCTTTTTTTACTGGTTACCTTATTACCTATGTCGTACAGCCAGCATTACTTAGTGCGTAGCTGCGACTTTGTGCGCTTACAGGTTTTTTATATTGCCAATTTTGTAGCTGTTACTTCGTTGTTTTTATTATGGCAAAGTAGCGAAATAGGTTACGTGTTTATAGCCTTAACCTCATTACTTATAATGATTTTACAAGGTAAATGGATTTACCCGTATACGTGGCTTGCTAAAAAAGAAGTGCAAAGCGCACCTAAGCATATAGATCATAGTATAAGAATTATGTCGGCAAATGTGCTTATGTCGAACCATAAAAGTGAGCAGTTAATTAGTCTTGTTAATGAGCATCAACCCGACCTACTTATTACGCTTGAGAGCGATAGCTGGTGGGAAAATAAATTATCAGTCATTAAAAAAATTACCCGTATTACATAGAATGCCCTAAAGATAATCGTTACGGCATGCACTTATACAGCAAGTTTAAAATACTCGATGCACAAATATGTGAGCTAATAGAAGAAGATATTCCCTCAATTCATATTCTGTTTGAAAACGATGAAGGCCTACAAATGCAAGGGCACTTTATTCACCCCGCACCACCAAGCCCAACGGAGGAAGACTCATCACGTCCGCGCGACTCAGAGCTAATAATGGTGGCTAAAGCACTTAAAAACCCAACACGACCTACCATAGTTGCCGGAGATTTAAACGACGTAGCGTGGTCGCGCAGCACGCGTTTGTTTATGCAAATAAGTGGCTTTTTAGACCCTCGAAAAGGCCGTGGTTTTTATAATACCTTTCATGCAGGCTACTTTTTTATGCGTTGGCCGCTCGATCATTTATTTCACAGCGAAGGCTTTAAAGTAAAACGTATTAAGCGCTTAGCTAAATATGGCTCAGATCACTTTGCGCTACTCACTGAGCTTTCTTACGAAAACGCTAATCAGCAATCATTAGAAACTAAATCGGCGCAGCACAAGCAAGAAGAAATTCAAGAGCTTGCTATGAATAAGGCAGATAAGCGAAAGGTGCCGAGGTTTGATTAGTAACGTTAGATATAGCGGTATTTATATAAAGCATTGAGTTATTAATAGCTGAAGCCTGACTTGTGTTGAATTGTTACTGTGTTATTTGGTTTATACTTTATTTTTAATATATATACTTGTTTTCTTAGAAGTAAAGAGTGGTAAAGCTCTCAAAATAAGCGCTGGCAATTAACTTACCTTGTTTGTACTTTTTAGTCATTGAGAATAGCGTTAATACGTTCAAAACGTTGGATGTTCGATTATATGTTTGAGTTTTTTCGGCTTACTTTATTGGTTTTAGGTGCTATTCCTTTACTTGTATACCCATTTGCAGTTATCGCTAGTCTTATGGGCTTAGGAAGCAAGCCTAGTATTAATATTCCATTGTTTAATAGAATCATGAATAAATTTTTTCTATGGGGCGTTTTAATATATCCCATGGTGTTTTTTGGATGCTATTGGCTTAGCGATAATTTTGTAGAATATGACCTTATATTGGCTTCTCTGCCCATGTTTTTTTTACTATTACTCTGGGGCAGTTTTCGCTTTATGGATGCTCCAGCAAAATACGAAACGTAAAATGGGCACAAAGTTTATTGAAGTTGGAAAATATAAATCAGATAAACGAATTAACTCGATTATTATGCAATTTAGTTTATTCACTAAGCGTTCGATAGCTTTTCTAATACTAGGGCTTGAGAAAAAGCGCTTTGAGTACCTAGCTAAATATTACCTAATCATTCTCCATTCCTCATCAAACTTTCTCGTAAAATACCAAGAGCCAGCTATAAGTAACGCTAGTAAGCGAAAAATAGTAATTGATGTAACACATCATGTAGGTTGGTTAGGTTTAAATGCTAGACAGTTCTCCCGTGCACTTAGAGGGTTCCGAAATCTAATACATCCTTATGAGCAAATGGCTAGTAAAATGTACCCTGATGTCGATACATGTGATATTTCTTGGCTAGTTGTTCAGGCCGCAGTAAATTATTTAGCTAGAGCATTGAAAAACGACTAAACACTTAAGTGATATAAGTGTCTACGATTAAATATAGAATTAGACCACGATATTTATTCCCCATTAAAGGCTATGTTTGCAGTCTTTGACTCCTCAGATTAAAAGCGCGATGTAAAATCGCACCTACGAATATATCCAAAACACGGTACTATCTCTTACTAAAAACTAAGTATTGTCTCCTGAAAACTACTTTCTAAAAGTCATAAAAAAGCCTAAAAGTGGTTACCCACTTTTAGGCTTAGTAATTTTGTGTTTTAAACACATATTAGAATCTGTATTTAAAACATTTATGCAGCTAAATTAGTTGGCGATCATAATGCTTTTAACATTAACAAATTCGCGCATACCAAAACCGCCGTGTTCTCTGCCGTAGCCACTGCCTTTAACGCCACCAAATGGTAGGTTAGGTTGTGCTAAACCGTAGCCGTTAATGTTGATCATGCCGGTGTCGAAGTACTTTTTAGCAAGCTCAATCGCTTTTTTCTCATCTTTTGAGAAAATACCACCGCCTAAACCGTAGCGAGAATCGTTGGCGATGCGCATAGCATCGTCGTTATCTTTCGCTTTAATAAGCGAAGCGACAGGGCCAAATAATTCGTCATCGTAGGCCGGCATGCCAGGTGATAGGTTATCAAGTAGCGTTGGTGGGTAGTAGTAACCTGTTTGCGATGGTATTTCGCCACCCGTTACTATGTTTGCACCTGCTTTAACTGATTCCATTACTTGGTCGTGAATGCCGTCGCGTAAATCTTCACGAGCCATTGGGCCTAAGTCTGTGCCATCTGCCATTGGGTCGCCCATTTTCATGGCTTCGAACTGCTCTTTAATTTGTGCTTTAAAGTCATCGTAAAGTGACTCAACAACAACATAACGTTTAGCTGAAACACACGTTTCGCCGTTATTGATCATGCGACCTGTTACACAGGTTTTAACTGCAAGCTCTAAATCAGCGTCATCGAGTACTAAGTATGCATCGTTGCTACCCAGTTCTAACACTGTTTTTTTAGCGTGTTTACCCGCTTCTGCAGCTACTTTTTTACCTGTGGCATCACTACCCGTAAAGGTTACGCCGCTAATTGCTTTGTGCGCAATGAGTGAGCTGGCGGTTTTACCGTCGATGAGTAAGTTGCTGAAACAGTACTCAGGGAAACCGGCTTGTTTAAATAGCTCTTCAATTTTTTCAGCCATGCCAAATACGTTACCAGCATGTTTTAATACGGTTGTGTTACCCGCCATTATGTTGGCAGCACTGTAGCGAATTACCTGATAAAGCGGGAAGTTCCAAGGTTGAATACCTAACAGTACACCTGTTGGTTGGTAGCTGATAATTGCACGGCCGCCGTCCATATCACGTTCTTCGTCAGCAAGTACTTGTGGGCCTTGTTCGGCTGTGTAACGACAAATTCCTGCGCATAGTTCAACTTCTTGAAAGCCTTGCTCGTATACTTTACCCATTTCTTCGGTCATGAGTTTTGCGATAGATTCTTTTTGCTCTTCGAAAAGTGAGGCTAACTTATTAAGGTATCTCGCACGTTCAGTGAACGACGTTAAGCGCCATTTTAAATATGTTTCGTGAGATTTTTCGATTACCTGTTCTGCTTCTTTTTGAGAAAGTAGCGTGTAGGTTTCAATGGTTTGCTCAGTTGCCGGATTAATCGTTTTAACTGTGTTACTCATTTCTATCTCCTTACAAATTAATTATCTATAAGGGTGCAAAACGAAAGCCAATATCAAAAAAACAGTGTTAATTAATCTCAAGCTATTGAAATTTAGTATCTATTTTTGGTTTTTTATTCTGCTAATAACTTTTTACTACTATGAATATATTATCCAAAGCAGTAAAAAGTTCTGATTGATGCAAAATTTACAAGGTTGACTGCTCATGCTTATTCAACTTATAGAAGTTCTTTAGCAATGCGCTTTAGTAGGTAGGTTTCTCGTAAAATGGAGAGTCCTTGTTTTTCACTGTTAGCAAGTGTGCGCTCGTTATGAGCAATTGCATCGTTAATATCAACCCATTTAGCAGTCATGCCATTTTGCTGCTCATAATGCTCTAACTGTGCTTTGCCAAACTCGTCGGCAATATTACATACAAAGCAATACGATTTGATATGAATAATATCAAAGTCTTCTTTATACCAAGGGCGATACTCTTCATAGAGTCCAAAGGTTTTAACTACACTTATTTGTTGTGCACCGGTTTCTTCGCTTAGTTCGCGAATTAAGCCTTGTTCAATACTTTCTCCTTCATCTACTCCACCACCAGGTAAGCTGTAATCTTCATAGCGGTTTGTATACATTAAAAGTATTTTATTATTTTTAATAACAATGGCGCGAGCTGTTAAACGCGTAAACTGACTACCGTGGTCAATATTAATACCTGAATGAACTAAGGTTTTTAATTGCTGCATTTCATCTCCTTTTTTAAGCTTCTAATGATAACAGTTGCTACCATTCTACAAATAGAAACGATTTTAATTATTTTTCGTAATTTGTGATCGTTTTTTTTAAGCATACGTAAATATAAGGTTGGTAAAATAAATAGCATTGGATTACTTAGCTATTTAAGTAATTAGATTCTAGGCGTGCCTTTAAATTAATATTTAGGATGCGTAGAATAAGAAAAAAAGCATAGGGATTTATCATGTTAGACATACTTTTAGTAGACGATGACGTTGAATTTAGTGACGTTGTTTGCCACATAGTCGAATTCCTCGGCCACAATATAAGCACCGCCACCAGTTTAAAAGAAGCACATCAATGGTTTGAAAATAATACCTTTGACCATGTGCTACTTGATTTTATGTTACCTGATGGTAGCGGTTTGCACTTACTTGATCATTTAAAAACGATTGGGCAATCTCCAAAAATTACACTTATATCGGGTCATCCTTCAGTTAAAGGCATTTTAGCTGAAATGTGTGAGCCAAATGTAGGGCATTTATTAAAACCATTACAACGCGAAGATTTAGAACTCGTTTTAAATGGCCCTAAAAAAACAGTTAAAAAAGCCAAGTCGAGCGGTATTACACGCCACTTTGGTGGGTTAATTGGTGAGTCTGAGCCAATGCAAAAACTATACAGCATGATTGAACGCGTAGCTAAAACAAACGCTAACGTGATGCTTATGGGGGAAAGTGGTGCAGGTAAAGAAGTAGTGGCTCAAGCTATTCATAACGCAAGCCAGTGCGAAGGCCCATTAGTTGCTAGCAACTGTGGCGCACTTTCAAAAGAGTTAATTGGTAGTGAGTTATTTGGCCACGAAAAAGGCGCATTTACAGGCGCAATTGCACGTAAAGAAGGTGTGTTTGAGCAATCAAATAACGGTACTTTGTTTTTAGATGAAGTAACCGAAATGCCAATTGATATGCAGCCAAATTTACTGCGAGTGCTTGAAACTAAAAAAGTAACACGCGTAGGTGGTAACAGAGAAATACCAACCAATTGTCGTGTTATTTCAGCCACTAACCGCTCGCTTACCGATTTAGCGCAAAATAATATTATTCGTGAAGATATTTACTTTAGGTTGGCTGTTTTTCCTATTGATATACCGCCACTTCGCGATAGAAAAGAAGATATTCCTTTATTAGCTAAAGCATTTTTAGATCAGCTTAATGATGAAAACGGTACCCCATTTAGTTGGACGCCAGCGCAGCTCAAAGAGTTACAAAGCTATGAATGGCCAGGTAATGTGCGAGAGCTTCGCCACGCTATACACCGTGCATTTATTATGAGCGATCCGCAAACTAGCGATATTACTCTACCTGATAACTTAGAGTCGCCTTTTTCGCGCGTTAATAATCAAGCGGCCGAAAAGCCAGTATCAGCAGGACAAACCATTGAAGAAGTTGAAAAAGAACTTATTCATGCAACGCTTGATAAGGTGCAAGGTAATAAAACGCTTGCTGCACAAATGCTGGGTATTAGCACCAAAACACTTTATAACCGCCTTAATGCATATGGCGGTATTGGCGAATATAAATAGACTTGAGGAAGGGCATGACATCCGATAACCAAACAGAGCAACTAAATAAATTAGTACACGATGCAAGAGCGCCGCTTAATCGTATATCGATGAATGCAGAGCTTATTAAGTTGGTACTTGAAAACGATATGCCAAAAGAAAAAGCGCTAGATGCACTTGATAAAATTATTAACAATTGCCAACAGTGTAGTGAAAGTTTACAAAAAATAACTGACTCTCAATAAATAGTAAGTGTTGTACAAACTCTAATTCGGGAAGCTAAATGAGCAAGCAAAAACAGCAAGGTAAAGCGAATGTTACTTGGGCAGCTTTTATAGTTGTTGTGTTAAGTATTATTGTAGGTAACGCAGTTTTAGCATTGAATACGATTCAAGGTTTAACGCAAACCCAAAAGAGTTTAGATAACACTAATATGCTGACAACGGCAATTGAGCAACTGCATTTATCAATAGTGCAGGCTGAGTCTGGTCAGCGCGGTTATCTATTAACAGAAGAGACTGACTATTTAACGCCTTATTACGATGCTATTGAACAAATTGAAGCTCAAACAGATCATGTTAAGTCACTACACTCTGAGATTGACGGCCAAGCTGAGCGTATTGCTCAGTTGTTAGTACTAGTTGATAGCAAAATTAAAGAGCTGAAGCAAACTGTAAACCTAGCATTGGATGACAAAGAGCGACGTGCAATTTATGTGTTAAATACACATAAAGGTCGGGAGCTTTATAAGCAAATTAGAGAGTATGTTAATGAAATTCAAGACCGTGAATTACTCTTTAAAGTGAGCCATTTTTCAAAGTTAGCGCAAATTAAGAATGAAGCTAAAATCACGTTTGCTATTACAGCAATCACAAGCTTATTACTTATTATCGGTATGTTTGTAATGACACGTCTTAATTTAAGAAATGCAGCTAAGTATCGTTTTGAGCTTGAAAAACAAAACGAGACTTTAGCAACTAAAGTGTCTGAGCGTACGCAAGAATTAACGTTGTATTCTGACGAACTGAGCCGAAGTAATCGAGAGCTTGAAGAGTTTGCTTTTGTAGCGAGCCATGATTTACAAGAACCGCTTAGAAAAATTCAAGCCTTTAGTGACCGCCTAGAAACCATGTTTAAAGATGAGCTGGGTGAAAAAGGGATTGATTACATTGGCCGCATGAAAAATGCAGCGCAACGTATGTCTAACTTAATTAATGACCTATTAGAGTTCTCGCGTATTACTACACGCGGCAAAGACTTCGATGATACAAATTTAAACGAAGTAGTAACCGATATATTAAGTGATTTAGAGATTGCGATAAAAGAGTCAGATGCACAAATTGATGTAGAAGACTTGCCGGTTATTCAGGCTGATAAAAGCCAAATGCAGCAGCTGTTTTTAAACTTATTGTCGAACGCTGTTAAATTTAGGCGCCCAGATGTAAGTCCACATATAAAAATCAGCTATCAGGATAAAGACATATTTAGTGCGGATCATAATGCACATTTAAGTTTTCAAGTTATTACCATAGAAGATAACGGTATTGGTTTTTCACAAGACTATGCCGATAAAATATTTGTACCGTTTCAACGTTTGCACGGTCGCTCACAATATAAAGGCACAGGTATTGGCCTTTCTGTATGTAGGCGTATTGTGGAACGTCATGGCGGAATAATTACAGCAAAAAGTAAAGACGGTGAAGGTGCAACCTTCATTATAAAACTACCTGTGGAAGCTGCGCTTTTCACATTGCAAGGAGAGGCTTAAATGCCCTATTCAAAAGTAAAACCTATTACTATTTTAATGGCAGATGATGATGAAGATGATCGTTTGTTAACACAAGATGCCCTTGCTGAAAGCCGTGTACTTAACGAACTTCATTTTGTTGAAGATGGCGTTGAGTTACTTGAATATTTAGAACGTAAAGGTAAGTTTGAAGACAAAACAGTGTCGCCACGACCAGGATTGATATTACTTGATTTAAACATGCCAAGAATGGATGGTCGTGAAGCACTTGAAGCTATAAAAGCAAACCCTAATTTAAAGGGAATTCCGGTTGTTATTTTAACTACGTCTAAGCAAGAAGAAGACATGGTTAAAGGGTATAACTTAGGTGCCGCATCTTATATTACTAAGCCAGTGACGTTTGATGGTTTAGTTGATTTGATGAAAACGCTAGGAAAATACTGGGTAGAGTTTGTAGAGCTACCGACAACATTTAACGATTAATGGAGATTGTATGTTAGATAAAGTGACTCAGTTGCTGCTTGTAGAAGATGATGAAGATGATTACATACTCACCTGCGACTATCTGGACCAATTGGATTCACACACGTTTAACATTCAATGGATAAGTTCCCCAGAGCAGGCAATTGCGACGCTTAGCAAAAATGAGCATGACATTTGCCTGCTTGATTACCGCTTGGGTGCATCTAATGGTTTAGATGTATTAAAAGAAGCAATTGCCAATGGCTTTAGCGGCCCCATAATTATGCTTACCGGGCAGTCAAACGACGAGTTAGACTCGGCGGCGCTTGATGCCGGTGCAGTTGATTATTTAATAAAAACAGAAATGAGTTCGAGCCGCTTTGCACGCGCTATTCGCTATGCACTTGCTCGTAAAGATGTTGAAGGTGAGCGAGTAGAGCGTTTAAAAGCCGAAGCTGAAAATCGCTCAAAAGACCGCTTTTTAGCTCATTTAAGCCACGAATTACGTACTCCTCTATCGTCTATTTTAGGTTACACCGAACTATTAATGCAGAGCGACTTTAGTCAGCAAGCAGAAAATGAATTAGGTGTTATTTATCGAAACGGTAAACATTTATTGAGCCTGTTAAACGATGTGCTCGATTTATCTAAAATAGCAGCCGATAAACTAGAGCTTACCTTGAGCGAAGTTAACCTTGATAGCATGCTTGCCGATGTATACACGCTAATGCGCGTATCGGTGCTTGATAAGGGCCTTACGCTGCGATTTGAATCTCATCAGCCATTACCTTTGGTTGCACGACTTGATGCAACAAGAGTTCGCCAAATTTTAATAAATCTAATAAACAATGCGGTTAAATTTACCGATAAAGGCGAAATTGTTGTTAATGCATGGACGCAGTGGGTTGATGATCGCGAAATGCTATTTTTTAGCATTAAAGACTCAGGCATGGGCATTGCCCCTGAAAAACAAGAACTAATATTCAAGCCATTTGAACAAATAGCTGATGTAGAATCACGCTCTGTAGGTGGTGCTGGCTTAGGTTTGGCAATATGTGCTGAACTGTTAGCGCGTATGCATGGTGATATTAGTTTGCACTCTGAGATTGGCAAAGGCTCTACGTTTACTATTTCGATTTACCCAGGTGATATTAGCGAAGTAGAACGACAGGTACTTAATTTTAGCAGTGCGCCGCAACTACAGAGTAAATCGGCTCCATGCAAAGTGCATGGGCGAGTATTAGTGGTTGATGATTTACGTGATTTACGCATGCTAGTTGGTCATATGATCAGTACCTGTGGTGCGCGCGTCGATTATGCCGAACATGGCCAGCAAGCGCTTGAAAAAGTACGTATTGCAGATGCGTATAAAGCGCCTTACGATATTATTTTTATTGATATTCATATGCCTGTAATGGGCGGCAAGGAAGCTACCATAGAGCTTAGAAAAATGGGTTACAAAGGCCCAATAATCGCGCTCACTGCAGCTACTATGAAAGGCATACATGAGGAGCTTGCTGCACTTGGCTTTAACGATGTAATACCAAAGCCTGTTGATAGCGCGGCTTTATATCAAAGTTTGCAAGATTATTTGGTAGCGCCAGAGCATGCACCGCAAGCTAAAGATATAAATTGTAGCAATGGCTTAACCGAGAAAAAGCAGCGCTTTTTACTTGTAGAAGACGATCACGATGCAGCGCAAATTACGCAGCTACTTTTAGAAAGTCTAGGCGTTGAAACCGTCATTGCGTCTAGCTGCGCACAATGTTTGCAAATACTTAATCACGACCAGCAATTTAATAAGGTATTGTTAGACATGCATTTACCCGATGGGCGTGGCATTGATTTAGGCCAGCAAATTAATGAGCGATATCCAGAGCTACGCTTGGTAATTGTAAGTGGTGCAGAGCCAGACCCTAGAGAAATAAAAGATTTAAATATTGACCGAGTTTTACTTAAACCTATTAATTTGAGCTTACTTGAAACGCTTATTAGCTAGGGCCTGTTTATCTTTCGAGGTTAAATTTACAGCAGTTTGTTTGGTATTTAGGCAAGGCAGAGTCTATGTAGTGTGGTTATTCCCCATAAATAGGCGATAACGTAGCACAAATGCCAAATATGCGCTGCCCGAAGGGTTCTGTCCAGGGGCTATTTACTCTTTGTTGCCTACATGGATGTAGGTAAGGGGCGTGAGCAGGACGCGGAAGCTTTGCTCGGTTTTTACTTAGCCCACTAGGTTACAAATCTCGCGCCGCGATTAAATAGCCCCTAGATTGAACAAATTTTAATCCTGAAAGGTCAACAGGTCCAATAACTGAGACATTATTTATATGCATTCAATAAAGTTAGTATCTGAAGAATTAACACCATCAAAAGTAGTGTGTGTTGGGCGTAATTATACCGCACACATTGCAGAGCTAAATAACGAAACGCCAGATCAAATGGTCTTATTTAATAAGCCAAATAGCGCAATTACTAATACGTTATTTGCAGCTCACAACGGCGATACGCTGCATTATGAAACCGAGTTGTGTTTTGTAGTTAAAAATAAAAAATTTGTAGGTGTTGGACTCGGCCTTGATTTAACTAAGCGTACTGTGCAAAGTAAATTAAAAAATAAAGGGCTTCCATGGGAGCGCGCTAAAGCGTTCGACGGCTCTGTAATTTTAACTGATTTTGTAGCGCTAACTGATGCAATGAAGCACTTTACCTTTGAACTTAAAATTAATAATGAAGTGATTCAGCGAGGTGATACTCATTTTATGCTGCACAACCCTGACTCAATTTTACAAGAAATTAGTGAATTTATGAGCTTAGAAGACGGTGATGTAATAATGACAGGTACACCGTCGGGCGTAGGTGAGGTAACAGCTAAAAGTATTTTTGCAGTGGCGCTTTATGCTAATGATCAGTGTTTGCTTGAGCATCAGTGGCAAGTAAGTAAAAATTAATGACTTGCTGTTGGTAGTGTTTATCAAAGTCAGTAAAGGTGGTTTTAAGCCAATTATGCTGACTTTGTTGATACTCAGGCGATTGAAGTACATTATTTTTTAATGCGCGGTTAATTTTTTTAAGGGCTTGCTCTGCAAAATTATTAGGTGCTTTAGCCGCACAGCCTATTGCTCCTCTTATAAATTGAATGTCATTTTCTGCAATTGGCACACTTTCTATATTCGTATACTCCCCTTGTTTATTAAAGTAATCAGCCATAAACGGGTAATCAATTGAGTAGTCTAAAAAGCCGTGACTCAAGCGTGCTATAACAGCCTGACTTTCATTTTCGCTACTCCAACTTAACGAAGACTCTTTATCTCGTTTTGTATTTTCAATAATTGTATTAATTTTAGTTGTAAATTTACGAGCAGCCGCTTGCCCGTATACATATTGCGGGTCGGTTAATAAATTAATAAGGTGAATAGGCGAGCCGTGCTTTTCTTCTAATTGCGGCTTTAGCTCTTTAGTCGTGATAATTGAAAATGGGGGATATACCGTTGTTGGATTTGAGTAGTTAAGCTGTTGGTTATTATTTTTTTTATAAATAACACACGGGAAGCATACGTTTTTTCCTTCATTTAAATATTTATTTATACGCTGCTGAGGAACAATTAAGCGGGTATGTTTTACATCAGTTATGGTTCTGATGAGTTGCTCGGTTAGGTTGTCGCAAATTCCACCTTGTGGTGCACTTTCGCTTTTAGCTATATGAAAAGGGGGCGTGTAACTTTGCAGCCAAATAATTTCTTCTAGAGGCTGTACTTTTTGCTCAACAGCGTACGCGTTAAATACAATTAATAAGCAAAATGCATAGTATCCGTTTTTCAGCATTGATAAGTGTTCGTTGAATTAAGAAAACCTAATAAAAGTATAGTGTTGGTTGTAGTAGGGTCAAATATTTTAGTCAAAAGCAACCTCATTCAAGGCTGCTTTTAACTCATACATGCTTAATAAGGCATCGGGTGGTTTCTAAATATAGTGTTAATCTCACTAAGAATTTCGTCGTTTAGCGTTATGCTAAATGCGTCTATATCTTCCTTTAATTGAGCTATAGATGTTGCTCCAATAATTGAAGAAGTTACGCCATCTACTTGGTTACACCATGCTAAGGCTAGTTGTGCTGGAGTAATATTGTTTGCATGAGCCAGCTCAACATATTGCTTAGTTGCTTGCTCTGCATTGGGTGTATTTCTAAAAATACCGTTACGCTGCATGAAGGTCCAACGAGATCCTTCTGGGCGAGCACCGTTTAGGTATTTACCCGTTAATAAACCGGCTGCTAAAGGCGACCACGGTAAGTAGGCAATATCTTCGTGTACACATTGTTCTATTAAATACGGCCAGTCTTTAGCGTGCGCTAAGCTAAACTCATTTTGAATAGATACCATACGCGGTAAGTTATGCTCTTTGGCCAAACTTAAAAACTGGCTTATACCCCATGGCGTATCGTCAGATAAACCGCAGTGCTTAATTTTACCTGCTTTAACACATTCATTAAGGCCTTCTAGAATATCAAGCATACTAGCTTGTTGCTCTTGTGTATTTACGTCGGTAAATTTAAGAGTGCCGGGCCACTGTCTGCCAAAGTGCGGGGTAGAGCGGTTTGGCCAATGCAGCTGATATAAATCAATATAGTCGGTTTTAAGGCGCTTAAGTGAATCGTCTACGGCTTCTATTACCGTTTGGCGCGTAATATTGCCACCATCACGTACCCACGATAATCCATTGCCTGCAATTTTTGTAGCAAGTACCACATCGCTGCGCTTTTGCTGATTACGCGATAGCCAATCGCCAATAATCTCCTCGGTTTTACCATAGGTCTCTGGCGAAGGAGGTACAGCATACATTTCGGCTGTATCAATAAAGTTTACGCCTTGCTCTAGCGCGTAGGCTATTTGTTCATCAGCGTCGCTTTGAGTATTTTGTTTACCCCAAGTCATACTCCCTAGGCACACTCGAGATACGTTTACGCCACTGCTACCTAGTGGGTTGTATTGCATAAAAATTCCTTAACTAAATTAGTTTTGAGCATGGCTGATTAAAGCCGATAAAAGAGGCTCGGAGATTGGGGCTTTTTGCCCTGTAGTAAAATCAAACATTACAACTTTAGATGCACCCGTAGTCGTTATTGCTTTTTGTGCATGGCTGTAAACGGTGTAGTTCATGGTAAAGCGATCTGTTTTAAGATCTGTAATTGTAACGCCTACAGTGAGTGTGTCGGGAAAAGTTACTGGGCGTTTATAGCGAACGTTATTTTCGCTTATTACTGGGCCCACACCGTTTGGGCTTATTGTGTCGAACAGATTTATTTTATTTAAAAAGTCGATTCGGGCTATTTCAAAGTAACGTAAATACACTACATTATTTACGTGTTGTAGGGCATCCATATCAGCCCATGCTACGGTGATATCGGTATGAATAGGGTGCTGATCTTTAAACGTTTGCATTATTTATTGGCCCTTGATTTTCAAAGTACTTAGATTATCAACATGGTGTTACGAGCTCAAGGTAATTAATGGCATGTTTTTTTATAAGATGATTGTACCTGTTTAATTTTAGGTCTACAGTTAAATTACACAGACACACAAAAACACACACAAAGGTAATAATATGCAGAATATAATTAATTGGTCCTTAGCTTGTTTGGTTTTTATAGCCTCTTTTACCTGTTACGCGATGGGGAATGAATCTGGCGCTATCATTTTAATGTTGGCAGGATTTTTATTTGAGGTTATGTATTGGCTACGTGGTTATAAAGAATCAAAAGATAATAAGCGATTTTTTTAATCGCTAACTAGGGCCTGTTGACCTTTCAGGATTAAAATTTGTTCAATCTAGGTGCTATTTAATCGCGGCGCGAGGCTTGTGACCTAGTGGGCTAAGTAAAAACCGAGCAAAGCTTCCGCGTCCTGCTCACGCCCCTTACCTACATCCATGTAGGCAACAAAGAGTAAATTGCCCCTAGGCAGAACCCTTCGGGCAGCGTATGTTTGGCATTTGTGCTACGTTATCGCCTATTTATGGGGAATAACCACACTACATAGGCTCTGCCTTGCCTAAATACCAAACATACTGCTGCAAATTTAACCTCGAAAGATAAACAGGCCCTAGGCTTGCTTATCACATTTGATTCTATAATAATGACTGTATAAATAACCAGTTTTTGTTGTGGTGATGAAGAAGTTTATTCACATAGACATGGATTGCTTTTATGCAGCAGTAGAAATGCGAGATAATCCAAAACTTGCATGTGTACCGCTTGCTATTGGAGGCAATAGCCGACGAGGCGTGCTCTCAACCGCTAACTATATAGCTAGAGAATATGGCGTGCGATCGGCTATGTCGAACTATCATGCTAAACAATTATGCCCCGATTTAGTTATTGTCCCAGGGCGCATGGCTGTATACAAAGAAGCTTCAAATCAAATACGTGAAGTATTTAGCCGCTACACAGATTTAGTTGAACCTCTTTCTTTAGACGAAGCCTACCTAGATGTAACAGACAGCACCGCTTGTAAAGGCAGTGCCACACTTATTGCACAGCAAATAAGAGCCGATATTTACAATGCCACCGGGCTCACTGCATCAGCAGGCATTGCACCGATTAAATTTATTGCCAAAATAGCCAGCGACGAAAAAAAACCGAATGGTCAATTTGTCGTTTTGCCTCATGAGGTCGATGATTTTTTAGCGCAATTACCGCTGGGGAAAATTCCGGGGGTGGGTAAAGTAACGCTCGAAAAGCTAAATTTAAAAGGCTTATATACCGGTAAGGATGTACGTGAAAAAGGCGTTAACTGGATGCAGCAACATGTGGGTAATTTTGGTGTGTCGCTTTATCAAAAATGTGCAGGTGAATATGTTGGTAAAGTGTCAACAGATCGCATCAGAAAGTCGCTGAGTGTTGAGCATACCTACGAATACAACAAAACAAGTTTGCAAGAGTGCTTAGATGAGCTGCCAAAATTGTTAGACGAATTAGTTTTAAGGCTTAATAAACAGCAATTACAAAACCGTATTAATAAGCTGAGTGTTAAAGTGAAGTTTGCAAATTTTGTAGTGACCTCAGCCGATCAGGCATACCACGAGCTAAACACAGAAATATTTATTCAACTTCTTATTAAGGCCTATCAACGAGGGCTACAACAACCTGTAAGATTACTTGGCATAGGCGTTGGCATTAAAAGCGAGCCAGAACAAAACTTCCAACTGAGTATTCTCGATTAAGCTGTAAAGCCTGTAACCCCAAGTTGCCATTTATTGGCAAGTTGTATAATTAGCCCATCGCACCTTGCTGGTCTTCAATATTTAAATCGACGATAATAGGGGCTTATGTTTTCTAACAGGACTTTATTTATGGCATACCCTCAAGCGGTTAGTGCAAGCCTTGAATGCACATCTCATGATGCGCTTATTATTATTAGTGATGACTTTTCTCTATTACCAAATAACTCATTACGTGATGCTATTTTAGACCAAGCAAAAGTTGATTCTCGTATTGGTAAACAAGTTACTTTATTAGTGATTGAAAACAAACGCGTTGTACTTGCGCCAACGGGTCCGTTAAACAGAGATTACGACGATGTACGCCGTTATTTTGATGCTGCTAAATTAGCAATTAACGAAGCAAAAGCGTCGGGTAGTGTTAACCCTGCATTATTTTTACCAAATTTAAATGGCGATAGCCGTTATCAGCATGCTTTAGAAGTTGCTTATTTAGGCGCTTGCCAAGCCTTATGGCAGCCATTAGAAGCGCGTGAATATCACGGTGAAAGTATTGAACCTATTACTCAAATTGGTTTAGTTGGCGCAAGCGAGCAAACAATTAAAGCTGTTAATGCAATTGCTGCGGGCCAATATGCCGCGCGTGACTTATGTGGCACCGAACCTGAGCGTATGGCTCCACCACGTTTTGCTGATTACTGCGTTGATTTATTTAAAGGCTCAAACATTGCGGTTGACGTAATTGATGATATTGCAGCTATTGATAAAAACTACCCAATGCTAAGCACTGTTGCTCGTGCATCGTATGCAGTTGAGCGTCATCACCCACGTGTTGTTAAGCTTGAATATGTACCAGAGGGCGAAATTACTCGTACACTTATGTTTGTAGGTAAGGGTCTTGTATACGATACAGGCGGCGCCGATTTAAAAGTAGGTGGCCATATGGCAGGCATGAGCCGTGATAAAGGCGGCGCTGCTTCTGTTGCGGGCTTTATGAAAGCTGTTGCGGATTATCAGCCTAAAGGCGTTAAAGTAGTATCGTACTTGGCTGTTGTTCGTAACTCTATTGGCTCGGATTGTTTTGTGCCAGATGAAATTATTACTAGCCGCGAAGGTATCCGTGTACGCATTGGTAATACCGATGCAGAAGGGCGCTTAGCAATGGGCGACCTGCTTAGCGAAATGAAAGATTTAGCTAAAGGCGAAATAAACCCAACGTTGTTTACTGTTGCTACATTAACGGGTCACGCGGCACGTGCAATGGGTCCTTACGGTGCGTATGTTGAAAACGGTCCAGCTCGTAGCGCAGGTGTTTCACGTCAAATAGCTGACCTTGGAGATTTGTGGGCCGATGGCGCAGAAGTATCGCGTTCTCGCCGTGAAGATTACGACTTTATTAAACCACGCACGCTAGCTGACGATGTACTCTCTAGTAATAATGCGGCATCTGCAGTTACTGCTCGTGGACATCAGTTCCCTATGGCGTTTATGGCTATTGTTGGTGGGCTTGATAAGCACGGTAACGACTCTGCGCAACCTTTGCCTTATGTGCATATGGACATTGCAGGAAGCGGTGTTGAAGGCGGTGATTGGCAGCATGGCAAGCCAACGGCTGCATCAGTAACGAGCTTGTTTGCACGTTACTGTTTGTAAGCTAAAAACTTACATGCAATAAAAAAGCCCTGTTAATTCAGGGCTTTTTGCATTTTATGAGAACGGTATCGATTAATCTAATTTAAAACGATTAACTACGCTCGAAAGCTCTTGGCTACTTTGTTTAAGATTATCACTGGCATCGGTAAGCTGTTTAGTATTATTTAATGATTGCTCAGTTGATTGAGATAGCTCATTAATACGTAAATTAACCTCGTCGGCAGCTTGAGTTTGTTGCTCTGTGGCGCGTGCTATTTGGCTGTTCATTTCGGTAATAATTGAAACAAGTCGTTCTATTTCATTAAGTGAAGTATTGGCTGATGACGCCTGATCTACGGTAGAAACTGAAAGTGCTTGGCTTGATTTAACTGCTTCTACTGCTGCTTTTGCACCTTCTTGAAGTTTAGTGATCATGGTTTGAATTTCGTCGGTACTTTGCCCTGTACGACTGGCCAGAGTTCTTACTTCATCTGCAACAACAGCAAATCCTCGGCCATGCTCTCCTGCGCGAGCAGCCTCAATGGCAGCGTTTAATGCCAGTAAGTTTGTTTGCTCCGATATGCTTCTTATTACATCAAGTACAGAGCCTATATTATGGCTCTCGTTGGCTAAATCTTCTGTTACACGGCTGACTGTTTCTATGTTGCTTGAGAGTGTTTCTATTGCTGTAATTGTTTGCGCAACCACATTTTTACCCGTTGATGCGTTTTGTGCTGCATCCTTAGCTGCTTGCTCTGCGGCTTCGGCGTTACGGCTTACATCATGTATTTGGTGAGTCATTTGCTCCATAGCAGCTGCAACTTGGGTTGAGCTATCGTTTTGAAGCTCAATAAACGAGTGGCTTGTTCTACTTGAATCATCAACTGTATGCGCATGCTCGCTTACATCGTTTGCACTTTGTGATACATGAACAAGAGACTCTCGCATTTTTAAAACAAATAAATTAAATGAGTGTGATAGTTCAGATATTTCATCGTTACCGGATTCATTTAATGTACGAGTTAAATCGCCTTCACCTTGTGAAATATCTTTCATCATATCGGCTGCTAAACGAGTAGGTATTAAAATGCTCTTGCCTATAAAGTAACTAAGTAAAATAACAGCAATAATCATAATTGTTGCACTGACGACTATTAGATTACGTTGCTCGCTAAATGCTTCGTCAATTGAATCAAGATAAACACCTGAGCCAATAATCCATTGCCATTGATTAAAACCTTTAACAAATGCGATTTTTTCAACTGGTTTTTCTTTACCTGGTTTTGGCCATTTATAAGGAATAAATCCCTCGCCAGAGCGTTTAACTATATTAACCATATCAACAAACAATGCTTTGCCGTCAGGGTCTTTATTATTGGTTAAATCTTTTCCTTCAAGAGCAGGTTTTATAGGATGCATAACCATTTTTGGCTGGTAATTGTTAATCCAAAAGTAATTGGTTTTGTCGTAGCGCAGAGCTCTTATTGCATTAAGTGCTTGCGATTGAGCTTGTTGTTGAGTGAGAGTATTATTTTGCTCAAGGTCATAAAAGTGCTCGATTATACTGTACGCAGTTTCTACTACATTTTGTGTTTTAAGGTACTGCTCGTTTTTAAGAGAGCTATATTGGTGAGTTAGGCTGGCTACACTAAGCGCTATAAGCCCAAATACAACAATAGCTATGAGCAGCGAGAAACGTTGGAATATACTAAAACTACGTAGACTAGGCATACATTTATCCTCAAAAAGTGTGCGCTTTAGCGCATAGAATAAGCGTAGCTAAAAAAAGAGTTTAATCTAGGCTTAACGCCCATTAATGCAAAAAAAAGGCTGATTTATCAATCAGCCTTTAGTCTGTTATTACTTTACTTGCTTATTTAACATCAAAATGACGATTAAAGAAGTTTGTAATTGTTTGATGTAAGTGTGTTTGCACTTGTTTACCACGTAGGCTGTGCTTAGAGCCTGGGTAGGTCATCATTTCAAACTGTTTTTCGTTATCTTGCAGTTGTTTAAACAATTTAGTTGAATGAGTAAACAGCACGTTGTCGTCAGCCATTCCATGATAAATCATTAATGGGCCTTTTAAGCCATCAGCATATGGAAATACTGCGCTGTCTTCATACCCTTTAGCATTCGTATCAGGGTGACCTAAATAACGCTCTGTGTAATGCGTATCGTATAGAGCCCAATCGGTTACAGGAGCACCCGATACGCCGGCTTGAAAGTAATCGCCTGCTTTAAACATAGTCATAAGTGCCATGTAGCCGCCGTAGCTGTGGCCATAAACACCGATGCGTTGTGGGTCTACGTAATCAAGTGTACGTAAAAACTCTACGCCTTTAATTTGGTCGGCAACTTCAACCACGCCTAGGTTTTTATAAATAGCATCTTCAAACTTTTTACCACGGTTGTACGAACCACGGTTATCCAGTTGAAAAATTACGTAACCTTGTTGCGCCATGTACTGAAAGTACAAGTTTTTACTGCGCCAGCTATTCGTCACTCGTTGAGCATGCGGGCCGCCGTATACGTTAACAATAACAGGGTGCTTTTTGCCATCAGTAATGTTGCTAGGCTTAAATAAACGGTAATGCATAACTTGGCCATCTTCGGCTTTAATTGTGCCGTATTCTGGTTTTGTTAAGTCGCTTAAATAAGGAGTAAGCGGATGGTTACTATCAAGCTTATTTTCTTCAAGCCATGTAATAAATTCGCCGTTAACCTTACGAAGTGCTGCTGAGTTTGGTTTATTATCAGACGAGCTATTATCGATAAAGGTTTTGCTGTCTTTTGCTAGCACAACATTGTGGTACTGACCTTTTTCGGTAATACGTTTAGAATCGCCTTTTTTAAATAAAGGCGCGCTGTATAAATGGCTTTCAAGCGGTGTATCTTTTCGACCGGCAAAGTAAACAATGCCTTTTTTCTCATCAATACCTTTTAAGCTATCAACAGCCCAATCACCTGAGGTGATTTGACGAACAAGTTGACCGTTTGTGCGATACAGATATAAGTGTTTAAAACCGTCGCGCTCAGATGCCCATACAAAATGTTTTTTGTCTTTTAAAAACTCAAGATCAAAATGTAAGTTAATCCACGTTTCGCTGTTTTCGGTTAATGCTACTTTTTGGACTTTAGTTTCGCTGTTATAAAAACGAAGCTCTAATTTATGTTGCGAGCGATTTTGCCATTGGTAAGACAGTGTATTGCCGTCTTTTAGCCACTTAGCACGCGCGATATAAATGTCTTCATCTTTACCTAAATCAATCCAATCTACTTTTTGGTCATTTAGCTTAACCACACCGAGTTGAATTTTTACGTTATCGGTACCTGTAAACGGGTAGCGTTGGTTAAATAATTTAACTTCATCAGCGTAAATTTCGTTACGGATAGCTTCTTTTACTGGAGTTTCGTCAACGCGGGTATAAGCAATTTTAGTTTCATCACCTGACCACCAGTAACCCGTCATGCGGCTCATTTCTTCTTGAGCTACAAATTCGGCCATGCCGTTTTTAATTACGCCGCCGCCATCTTTACTAAGCTGAATCTCTTTACCTGATTCAAGCTCTAAAGCGAATAGGTTTTGCTCTCGAATAAACGATACGTAGTTACCTTTAGGTGAAAAGCGTGCATCGGTTTCAAATGTTTCAGTGTCGGTTAGTTTTTTACTTTTAGCAGAGGCTAAATCGTAATAGTAAAGGTCGCCGTTAAGTGGGAATAAAAGTGCTTTACCGTCTTTAGACCATTTGTATTCTAATATGCCTTTACCAAAAATACGTTGGCGTTCGCGGCGTGCTTTTTCTTCATCAGATAGGTTTTCTGGGCCTGAAAATAACTTTGCCGAATCAACTAGCACACGGTTGGTGTTATCTTTTAGATTGTATTCCCATAAATCGTAGCGGTTGTAGTCATCGCTTTTGCCTTGTAAATAAGTTACACGGCTGCCGTCAGGCGAAAATTTAAGTTGTACAGGTGATTTACCTGAAAGGCTCGGATCGTCAAAAATACGCTCCAACGATAAAGGTTTTGCTTGAACACTAATAGCGCCAACCATTAATGGGAGGGCTAGTGAGAGGTGTTTTATTTTTTTTAGCACAAGGTTGCCTTAGCTTATTATAAATATTGCTTTGATGGTAAAGCCAAGCGTGTGCAACTGCAACTAAATGCTATAAAGTGGCGATTATTAAAGACAAAGTAGGAAATAACAATGACTAACCCTGAATTTAAACTAGCGCCAGAACTTAAACGTGACTGTATAGAGCTTGCCGATTGGCCACTGTGTAAAGTACTTTTATTGAACGACAGCCAATATCCGTGGTTTGTATTAGTGCCTAGGCAGGCTAACTTAAAAGAGATAATTGATTTATCTGAGGATGATCAAATTGTGTATTTAAAAGAGTCAGCCAAGCTAAGTAAATTATTAATGGATGTGTTTAGCCCTGATAAGTTAAACATAGCGGCTTTGGGTAATATGGTGCCGCAATTACATATTCACCATATTGCACGCTTTACTACTGATGCTGCTTGGCCTGCGCCAATTTGGGGTAAGTATCCAGCTGTGCCGTATACAGATGTACAAATTACAGCGTTAAAAAAAGCGCTGCAGTTTTAAGCTGCAACGCTTTTTTAGGGTTTAGCTAAGTTTAACTAAAACTACTTAAGCCCTAGTACTTCTTTACCCTGTTTAAACGTTACATCTACAGGGATATTTGCTTTACTTAGTTTTTCTAAGTCTTCAGCAAGTTCTTCTTTTATATCGCCATGCGTTGCAATTAGTTGATCTACTTTTTCGTAATCGCCATCACCTTGTAAGGTTAAAATTAAGCGAGAAAGCTTGGCCATTGCAATGCTCATTTTTTCCATATTAACGCGGTACAGGCCTTCTTCATTTTTAGAAAAAGCGCCTTCTTGAGCAAAAAAGTTAAAGCGGATCATATTTGCTTTACCATGCGCACTTGATGCTCCAAAACGAACTGAGCGGAATATACCCGCCATGAAGGTCGTGTAATAATCTTCAATAGTTCCTTCTGTAATTTCGCCCTTTTTAAGTAATTGCTCAATCATGTAAAGGCCTAAAATGTCGGCTTTACCTTCTTCAAGCGCACTTGCGTGTTCTTGTAATGATTGACGAACAGTACCTTTACCTGTGATTGTATTTTTAATACCTAAACCGTGAGCGACTTCATGGAACATCGTATTGGCAAAAAATGCATCAAAAGTAATGTGTTTACGCTGCTCAGGTACAATTAACTGCTCTGAAATTGGTACTAAAATTTTATCAAATTTAGCACGCATCGCATTTTTAAGTTGCAGGCGACGAGTTCCTTTTTCTAGCTGTACTTGCTCATCGTTTGGTAAGTTAATTGCAATTGTTTTACTCCCCGCGTTTGAATGCCCAGCGTAGTAAACAACATCATATGCATTTAGGTCGGCGTCAGAGCCTGGTACTTCTTGTTTGTACTTAGCATCAACGGGTAAGCCTTTTTGAAGCTCAGGTAAAAATGCGGCAAACTTAGCTAAGCGTTCGCTCCATTTTAAATCTTTAATAAGTACGTAAGATTCATAAGCTGCGCGGTAACCAAATAATTGATCTTCATAAGTCTCAATTGGACCAATAACCACATCTACTGGGTTGTTTTTCATGTCCATCCAAGCAAAGTCAGATACTTGGAAGTCATCCTTTTGTAGAGCATCAGCACGCAAGTTTAGATAGTTAGCAAACTCTTTATCGTCAGCAAGTTTGCTAGCTTGACGTAAAAGGTCAGCGGCTTTTGCAAGCTCATTAGCGTATTCTTTTGAATATGGCACGCTGTAAAGCTTACCTTGCTCATCACGCTTAATTACAGAATAAAGCCCTGTTTTATCTTCAACGTCTGCATTGTTTAACTCTTCTTTGGTTATATCAGCAGGGTAAAACTGTGCGCCAAGAGGTTTTTCTTTATAGCTGGATAAAAATGCTTCATCACCATTTAAACGATCCCATGGACCATAGTTAATATCAGCAAATTCACGTACTTTGTCATCGTTTAGTTTTGCTAAAAAAGCATCTTTATTTTCACCAAATGCTTGCTTCCAAAATAACTCATCCATTATTTTTGAAGCGTCAATAAGCTTTGCAACCATTGCTCGTTGATTATCGCTTAAGTGCGATAAATCACTTTGTAAGCTAAAGTCGGTGTAAATATCTAAACGTTGTTTATCTGCATTAATAAGCTTAGGGCCTGACTGTGCACTGCTTTTTTGAGCAAGCTCTGTGGCTGTGTTGTCGGTAGAAGACGGCGCTTGTTCAGAACATGCACTAAGAAAAACGACACCAGAGAGCATAATTGCTTGGCTAATTTTATTTAAGATCATTATATTACCTGTTAAAAAGTAAGTTTAATAATTTGTACTGCTTTAGTTAAAAAACTAAATATGTACAAACGCTTCCTTATTGTGAGTGCATTAAAGCAAAACTAAATAGTAAATAGCAAGTATTTGGCATTGTAAGGCAAGCATGAGCGATAAAGCATTATAAATAAAAATAAACTTCTATAATTTTCTTAACTTTATCGGTAAGTTAGACAATACTAATTATATTACTAATGCGAAAATTAACTGCCTGAGTTTGCAGTTACTTTACAGGCTGAACACAAAAGGACGGCAGCTTTATGTCTACAGAAAACGCTTTATTAACGATTCTAGTCGATAGAATAAATAACGATACTTTGGTTTTACCAACGCTACCTGAAGTAGCGATTAAGGTTCGCCAAGCTGCAGATAACCCTGATGTGAATTTAATGCAAATGTCAGATGTAATCTCACAAGATCCAGCGCTTTCAGCTCGAATGATAAAAGTAGCTAATAGTGCGATTATGGGACGTTCTGTAAAAGTATCTAATTTACAACAAGCAGTGACTCGCATTGGGTTGCGCCAAATTAAAAATATTGCAACAGCTATGGCTATGGAGCAATTATTTGTATCAAACAATGAGCTGATTAAAGGCTACATGGGCAAGGCTTGGCAAAAAACATTAACCGTTGCTAGCCATTCAATAACACTCATGGAGTTTTACTTAAAAAACAATAAACACACTTCATTAAATCGTGATTCAATTACATTAGCTGCGCTTGTTTACAATATTGGTGTATTACCAATTTTAACAGAAGCTGAGCGCCACCCTGAAGTGTTTGCCAACCCAAGCTTTTTAGCGCACGCAATTCAAAAGCTGAGTGGGAAAATTGGCTCATCGATTATGCAAGCGTGGGAATTTCCTAAAGAGTTTGTTGATGTAGCTCTAAGCTGGGCAGATCCAAGTTACAAACCTGAAAAAGTTAGTTACGTAGACTTTATTCGAGTAGGCGCTATTTTAGAGGGAACATTACAGGTTTCTGATAAGTCAGCAGCGCTGCAAACGTACATAGATAAAGGTGTAATACCGTCTATGCAATTATTCACAAGTGATGAATACAACGACATGCTAAAAGATGTGAAAAACATGTTTAGCTAAACATGTTTTATTACACAAATAAAAAGGGTTAACTTGCGTTAACCCTTTTTATTTATTTATCGATAGTATTTTCTGTTTTGGTTTTTTCGTACCGTTTTATTCCTGCTACCCATGTTTGCAGTACGTTTGTTTTGTATATCTCGTCAACAGGTACTTTAAAGTAGTCTTTATCAATTAAAATAAAGTCGGCCCATTTACCTTTTTCTAAACTACCCACCTTAAATTCTTGATGAGCTGAATAAGCGCCACCGAGAGTAAATGCACGTAATGCATCTTCGCGGCTTAGTACTTCACTTGCGCGCCAGCCGTTTTCAGGTAGTTTGTTATGATCCATGCGTGTAATGGCTGAATACAAACCATCAAATGGATTTGCAAGCTCTACCGGGTAATCAGAGCCTGCTGCAACAACCGATCCTTGCTTTAAAAATGTTTGCCAAGCATAGGCACCGCTTAATTGTTTTTCAGTTAAGCGTTGCTCTGCCATATGCATATCAGAAGTGGCATGTACTGGCTGCATTGAAGGGATTATTTTTAACGCTTTAAAGCGAGGGATATCCTCAGGCGTTACAATTTGTGCGTGCTCTATTCGGTTACGTAGTAATATACCGCCCGTTTTTTTAAACACATTTTGATAAGCATCAAGTACTACTTTATTTGCTTTATCGCCAATGGCGTGGGTATTTGCGCTAAAGCCGCTTTTAAAGCTTTGTGTAAAGAGCGCTTCGAGTTTTTCTTGTGTTTCAAGCATTAAACCATGGTGACCAGGTCTGTCTGCGTATTCTTCAATCAGAGCAGCTCCGCGAGAGCCAAGTGCGCCATCGGCGTAAACTTTAACACTGCGAATTTCCATAAAGTCATTTTTGTCGTGGTATCGGCCTGCCTTTAACATTGCGCCTAAATCAGGGCTTGCACCACTTAACATTGCCACAATACGTAGCGGTAAATTACCAAGGTCGCCGCGCTCTTTGTAAACCTCCCATGTGGCTTTATCAATACCTGCATCGTGAGTAGAGGTAATGCCTAAACTTAATAAATGCTTACCTGCTGCATCTAGTGAGTCACTTATATCTTGCTTTGAAGGGGCTGGCATATGCTGGGTAATTAGCGATTCTGCTTTATCTACAAAAATACCTGTAGGATTGCCAAATTCGTCTTTAATTATTTCACCGCCTTCAGGCGCTTTTGTTTGGGCGTTAATACCAGCAAGTTCGAGCGCTTTTGAATTAACCCAAATGGCGTGACTATCAACCCGCGAAAGAACCACAGGTTGATCGCTCACTACTTTGTCTAAATCTTTAGCTGTAGGAAAGCGTGTATCAGACCAAAGCTCTTGGTTCCAACCTCGCCCAATAATCCAACCTTGTTTGTTATCGGCAAATACTTTTAGTTTATTTGTTACTTCATCAACCGATGTTGCGCCGCGTACGTCAAGTTGCGATAAATTATCTCCTAGGCCAATAACGTGCCCATGAGCATCAATTAAGCCAGGTAATAAGGTATTACCGTGCGCGTCAATTAGCTTGGCATCTGGGTAGCTATCTTTAAGTGTTTCGCTACCGAGCTTAACTACCTTGCCATTTTTAATAACGAGGGTAGAAAACTGCTGTACTTCACCTTTGTATAAAGGGGTATAACCATTGGCGTTATAAATTACTTTTGTTTGTGCGAGAGTGTAGCTAGAACTAGCGCAAAGGCTGGCTAGTATGAGTGGTTTGATTATTTTTTTGAGTGGCATAGTTACTTAATTTTTATTGTTAATTTACTTACATTAACAAACTTGATTTTATAATACCAATGAATTGATAGACCTCATTTTAAGGCTTTTCTCTATATTAACTGTTTACAAAATAGGTAATTAATGTGATTATTTAGTATGTAAAATAATCAATAAAGCATAAGGAAACGCTATGAAAGCCCTCTATTTATTACTCCCATTAACTTCATTATTTGCGGCATGTGGATCGACACCTACTGCAGATAAAAGTGTAGAAAAGCTAAACCATACTGATGTATCAAATGCTGAAATACGCGATTATATAGATTTATCAAGTGTTGAGCTGCGCGATAGGGTGAAAGACTATTGGAGTATTTTTACAAAAGTTGAATCACGATACCCAGTAGAGGCAGCAAAAAAAGGCTTAGCGGGCTGTGTAGAGTTAATGACTATTATTAATTCTGAGGGTAAGGCGCAGGGGTATAAAGTAATTTCCTCATATCCTAAAGGATTATTTGATGAAGCCGCAGCGAGATCTTTAAGTGCATGGGCTTGGCTACCTACTGCCGTAAATGTAGCTAAACAACCTGTACTTACTCATATCAGAATTGATTTCATGATTGATTCAATACCAGTAGGTAAAAAATATTTAAAAAATTGTCCGGCTGGCGAAACATTTCAAGTAACAGGTAAAATTAAAAAAATCTCCTACTGATGAAACATTTCAAGTAACGGGGAAAATTACAAGGTTTGAAAAAAAGTACTTATTTACCTCACTTTAAAGTTACCTTCAGTGTGTGTAACATTTTGGATCGAACCTTTATAAAATCTGATGGGTATGAGTTTAATACGAATATTACAAATAACTAAATAAGCATCAAGAATAAGGAAATGCTATGAAAGCTCTCTATTTATTACTCCCCTTGAGTATGATGCTAACAGCCTGTAGTTCAACGTCTGATAAACAAGTAAGCGATGAAATGCCGAGTTTTATTGATTTATCGAGTCCTGAACTGCGAAGTAAGGCCGGTGAATACTGGGATGTTGTTAAAAGAGTAGAGCCGCGATATCCGATAGAAGCTGCAAAGAAAAGTATTTCAGGTTGTGTTGAGCTTGCTATGTTAATTAATTCACAAGGTGAAGCCCAAGGGTATAAGGTTATCTCGTCTTACCCTGAGGGCGTGTTTGATAATAATGCGGCAGCTGCTGTGGGTTTATGGCGCTGGAAAGCGACAACTGAAAATACGAGTAATCAACCTGTTCTAACTTATCTCAAAATGGATTTTATGGTAAGCCCAAAACCTACTGATGCAGAGTATTTGGCGCATTGTTCTAAAAATAAAACCTGAACGTAATTAATAGATATAAATATAATAAGCTAGGTGTTTTTTTACCTAGCTATAAAACTACTTACTTGCATATAAGCCATATTCATTTAATGCTAATTTACCGTCTTTGTCACTGTCGTAGCTTGAAAATCGTGACCACAAAGCCGGGTCTATAGCGGTTTCTGAACGTGATAAAAAACCGTCTTTATTCCTATCTAGCTTTTTAAATTGCTTTGCAATGTCGTTACTTGCGGCAAAACTAAATGCGCTAAAAATACTAAACGCCAGCAGCGTTATATAGCTAATACTTTTCATACAAATCACTTAGTAAAGGTTGTTAGTTAGATAACTTTTAAATTCGACTAGCGAAATTTGGTTATCTTGGTTTTTGTCCCATTTTACAAAGGTGTTTAAAAGTTGTGGTTGGGGATCAAGTTCGTCGTGTGTTAAATAGCCACTTTTGTCGCTATCTAGGTGATCAAAGCGTTGCTTTACATCAAGTGCCGCGGCATCAAAACTTAATAGCATTAAAATGCTTATAACAAGGGAAAGTATCTTCATGGTCTTCCTTCCAAAAGATGTATTAAAAGTTCGTGGCTAAAATAAAGTAAAAAGGAAAAAGCACTTGCCGTAATTTAACTCCCAACATTAAATCCTTTTACACACTCCCTCAGGGATTATGGCAAATGCTTTTAAATTCAGTTTACATGTAACAAGCTTAAGTAAAGCTTAATCAGTAATTACTCATTAAGGCTTAAAGCTTTCAAATTCTTTTTTTGAGACTTTTTCATCACCGTCTTCATCTAAGTCGGCAAATTGTCTCATTACTTCTTTGTCTTCCTTTGCTTCTACAATTGATATTTGTCCATCCATATCTTTATCTAAATGGGCAAAGCGCACGTTTGTTGGCGATGCAATTACGGTGGCACTAATTGCTAAAAACATTAATGAAAAAGCGGCTATAAGTTGTTTCATAATCACGTTCCTTATTGAATAAATTTTTTGAATTCATCTAGCGACAATTGCCCATCTTGATTAGTATCAATTTGTAAAAAATTTTCGTGTAGAACGGCATCTTCACCTGCTTCGGCTTCACTTAATGTGCCGTTACTGTCTTTATCAAGCTCGTTAAAAGTCGCGTGAACGTCCATTGCGTGTGCGTTAGCGCCTAAAAAGCCTAAAGCCAGTAACGATGAAATTACTAAAATGCGTTTGTTCATAATTATTTCCTTATTGATTAAAGTTATTACTCCTACTACAAAAATGATGCCAAAAATAATTATTGTTAATTTTCAAGTGTTTATATTTTTAACTTGAAAGAGGTGGGAAGTTTTTACGGGGTTTATTGTAATTTTTGTGTACCTTTTGCAACACTAAGTAGTGAGATTAAAGGTAGGGTTTAAAAATCAATGGTTTACGTTGTCTCTATTTGGCGACACATTGTTTTTGTAGCGCTGGCTGTTAATCGTATTAAATATAATTGCTGGTTCAGCTAGTGTATAAGGTAAGCACTTAATAATAGAACGCTTAACTTAAAAGGACTAAACGAAATGCCAGCAACCATAGCTAAAAAATACCATGCAATGCTTAACTGGCGGCCTAATTTAATTGGGCAATTTGCAATGAGTATGCTGCTTTCGTTACTCCCGCTTTCTATAGTGGTGATTGTATTTTTAAATGCGCTTAACAAGCAATTAGCAGTGACTCAAAGTATCGTGAGTAACAACTACCAAGTTACCAAATCGTTTAATACTCTAAAACAAGAACTCAACAGCCTTGAGCGCGCCACTAGGCAAAACTGGGTGTTAAAAAGCGAATCGTTAGATAAGCTCATTATCGATAAATGGCAATCATCCCTGCAAAGTATTGATGAACTTAAATTTGTAAACACGGATAAAGATTACACCCACCAATGGCAACGCTTATATGTCACCTTACAAACAGCGCATGTAGAGCTTGTTGAGCAAAAACAACAGCAAGCGGAGCTGTTTATGCCAGTGAGCGATTTAGTTGCTGAGCTTACTTTATGGTTACGTGATAAAAATGAAGCGCAAATTACCAATAACCAAAATGAGCTTACAAGCCTACAAACTTCATTTATAAACTGGCTGGTGGCACTTATTCCGCTTACTTTAATTGTTGGTGGTGGTTTTTTATGGCGTATAAGTGGGCGACTAAAAGGGTTAACTACGGTTATTGATAAGCTAGGGCAGGGACATTGGCAGCAAAAAATATCTGTGAAAGGCTCCGCTGAGCTAGTTGAGCTAGGAGAAAAACTCCAATGGGTGCAAGAGCAACTTCATATGCTTGAGCAGCAAAAAGATACCTTTTTACGCCATGTTACCCATGAGCTAAAAACGCCGCTTGCTTCAATGGTCGAAGGCACTGATTTACTAACTGATGAAATAGTAGGCCCAATTACTGCTGAGCAAAAAGCAGTGCTTGAGCTTATTAGCCAATCTATGGTGCGCCTTCGTACAATGATTGACAGCCTGCTGAGTTATAATGCGATTCGCACCAGTAAAGACAGCCTAAGCGAAGTTGAGTTTAGCTATCTTATTAATAAAATTAATAGCCATTTTGAACATCGCTTAAGTGCGCGTCAGCAAGCTCTACAATGGCAAAATAACTTACCTAATAAACAGCTTGCTTTGCCTAGTGAGCTTATTGAGATGATTTTAATTCAGCTTATTTCAAATGGCTTAAAATTTTCACAAGATAAGCAAAGCGTTACTATTAATTTAGCGCTTGAGCAAAACCAACTTTGCATTGCTGTACTTGATAAAGGATGCGGTATTAAAGAGCAAGAAAAAACTCAAATTTTCAGCGCATTTTATCAAGGTAAACACAGTAAAAATGTTACGCTGCAAGGCAGTGGGCTTGGCTTAACTATTGTGAAAGAATCTGTTGAACAGCTAAGAGGTACACTTACTGTTGAGCATAACGAGCCACATGGTTGCCGGTTTTCAATTAAAATTCCCATAACAAAAAATCTAGGAGTTAATTAACATGCGCTTGCGTTTAATCGCTATTTTATGTGTGCTCAGTAGCAGCATGGTTATATCAGGTTGTGAAATTAATAATGGGCAAGAAGAGCGTGTGTCAATTACACCTGCACCTGTGGTCGATACCAAAATAGCAAACGACAAAAACAGTAAACCTAGTCCAAAACCCAGACCAAAAATAGAACCTAGCTATCCGTCTGCAGAGCAAGTTATTGCATGGCACGCTAATCAGTGTGGCGGATTTAAATTGGTGCCAAAAAAAGATATTTTTACAGGTGAAAACGACCTTAAACGTTTTTTTAAATTTATGTGCTTAAACATAAATGATGATCCAAATACGGTAATGACTAAGTTGCTAAAACTCGATCTTGCTTACTTTTGGCCAGATGATATAAAGCAATATTTATGGCTTCAAAAGCAGCAAGTGACTATGCAAATAAATGCTAAAAAAGAGCAGCAAGCACTTAATAATAAAATGCAAGAAACCCTCTCATCGTTAGCAACAATTGAGCAGCAGCTTTTACTACGAGAAGAAACTAAGGAGCAGTAACTATGGCAGCAACTAAAGTGCAAGGTGCAAAAGTATTACTCGTTGACGACGACGCTAGCTTATTAAAACTGCTCGCTATTCGTATCGAATCAAAAGGATACGAAGTAACGACCTGTGAAAGCGGCTTAACCGCACTACAAATACTTAAAAGCCAAGTGTTTGACGCCGTAATAACCGACCTACGTATGGATGAAATGGATGGCATGGCACTGCATCGTCAGTTGCAAAGCCGCTACCCTGCATTACCTGTCATTATGATGACAGCGCATGGCTCAATTCCTGATGCAGTAGAGGCAACTAAGCAGGGCATTTTTGCATTTATAACTAAACCTGTAGATAAAGATGAGCTATTTGACAGCCTTGCTAAAGCGATAGAAATACATGGTGTTAATGCAGATGAAGCAGCACCTAAAAGTAATATAGTTACGCGCAGTGGTGCAATGCTGCACTTGTTAGAGCAAGTTAAACTACTTGGGCCAACGCAAGTTAATGTATTGATTTCGGGGGCTAGTGGTACAGGTAAAGAGCTACTCGCACAGGCGATTCATCAGCATAGTCATGTAAGCGGTGGTCCTTTCGTTGCAATTAACTGCGGCGCTGTACCGGGTGAGCTTTTAGAGTCTGAATTATTCGGTCATAAAAAAGGCTCTTTTACGGGCGCAATTAAAGATCATCAAGGTTTGTTTCAGCAAGCTGAGGGCGGCACGCTATTTTTAGACGAGATAGGCGATATGCCACTTAACTTGCAGGTTAAGTTACTGCGCGTATTACAAGAAAAAACAATTCGCCCCGTAGGCTTTCAAGAAGAAATAGCGATTGATGTACGTATTGTATCGGCAACACATAAAAATCTTCCTGAAGCTATTTTAAACCAGCAATTTAGAGAAGATTTATACTATCGCTTAAACGTAGTTAATTTAAAATTACCGCCACTGTGTGAGCGCCGCGAAGATATAAGCTTATTAGCACAGCACTTTAGTTCAAGCATTGCTAAGCGCATGAAGCAAACTGAAAAACACTTTGCCAGCGATGCTATGCATGCGCTTGTGCGTTACGACTGGCCGGGTAATATTCGCCAATTACAAAACGTAGTAGAGCAGGTTGTAGCATTAACGCCAAGCGATGTTATTTCAGAGCACTTAGTGTTAGCTGCGCTAAATAGTAATGAAACAAACGTAGAACCATTATCACTAAACGACGCTAAAAAAGAGTTTGAGCGCGACTATGTAATTAACACTTTAAAAATGGCAGGTGGTAACGTAGCCGAAGGCGCTAAGCTTGCCAAGCGCAATCGCTCAGATTTTTATAAGTTGATTAAAAAGCATAATATTGATGTTGATAATTTAGGTTAAGGAAAAGCATGCAGTTATTTATGGTGTATTTAGGTGGCCGGATTCAAGGTTGCCACATTGAAATGCATGATATTCGTTTTGTTGTAGGGCAAAACATCGAGCAAACTTATACAAAGTTAAAAAGCCAGTGGGTAGGCGACAGAAGTAGTGTTCACATGGATAGCTACATGGCAAT
This sequence comes from Pseudoalteromonas sp. BSi20429, assembly GCF_000238895.1. NCBI lineage: Bacteria > Pseudomonadati > Pseudomonadota > Gammaproteobacteria > Alteromonadales > Pseudoalteromonadaceae > Pseudoalteromonas > Pseudoalteromonas sp. BSi20429. Next base: position 80,155 of record NZ_BADV01000023.1, read on the forward strand.
TAATCATATTGATGGATTTAAAGTAGAAGTTGTTGATAGCTATGTGGAGCAAAATAAACAACTCTATTTTGTAAATTTAGGCGCTTACAGAAGTGATTCTATGGCTGAGCAACACGACTTTGCACTGTATGTTGCAAGCAGTAGCCATGAAGCTAAAGAGCGAGCTAAAAGCGATTTGCTAGCAGGGCTTAGCCATATCCATAAAGATGATTTACATGACGTAGACGATTGCTTTGCCATTGATTTACTCGACAGCCAGCTAAACATTAAGCTCACGCCCAGCGGTATATCGCAGCCTATAAAGCCAGACTGGTTTGGCTATCACATACTTTAAATTATAATAAGTAGCTAAAACTAAGCAGGATTAAGAGTCCTGCTCGTTTTGTTCATCCTTTTCGCTTTTAGCCGCCATTTTAAACGCCACAATAACCAATCCAAACATAGCAAACGGCAGTGCTGCTAACATGTATTCAACCACATTACTGTCTTGAAAATTTGCTTGTAGTAAAAAGTGACCCGCCACACACATTAAAATAACCACTAATAAAATGGGTAGTAACATAAGTTCTTTTTTTGATGAATGGTTTTTCATTAATTGTGAGGCTATAGCTGAAAATAATGCGCCATTGTAATGAGCTTACTTAAGCTTGGCAAACACCGCAGAATTTTTTAATTAATGTTATGATTAGTATCAAACAATTTTATTAATGTTTATGGGAATAAAGTGAAAAGTAACTTAAAAAAAGTTTACCTCGTTGGTGGTGCAGTGCGCGACAAACTGCTAAATATAAAATCAAAAGATAACGATTATGTAGTGATTGGTGAAACGCCAGACACAATGCAGTCGCTCGGTTTTGTACCAATAGGTAGCGACTTTCCGGTTTACTTGCACCCAAAAACAAAAGAAGAATATGCACTTGGGCGCACAGAGCGTAAAAGCGGCAAAGGCTATACTGGCTTTGTGGTTGATGCCAGCCCAACAGTGACGCTAGAAGAAGATTTAGCAAGGCGTGATTTAACCATAAATTCAATGGCGCTTGATGAACACGGTAATATTATTGACCCGTTTAATGGCCAAACTGACTTACAAAATAAAACACTGCGCCACACCACTGAGGCATTTGTAGAAGACCCTGTTCGAGTACTGCGTATTGCCCGTTTTTTAGCGCGCTATGGCAGTGATTGGCGTATTCACCCAAGTACGTATGCATTAATGCGCGAGCTTAAAAATAAAGGTGAGCTAAATCATTTAGTACCTGAGCGCGTGTGGCTTGAAACCGAAAAAGCACTGGGTGAAAAGTACCCTGAGCTTTATTTTGAAGCATTGCAAGGTTTGGGGGTTTTTCCAGAGCTTGAGCGCATGGTTAATGTACCGCAACCAGCAAACCATCATCCTGAAGGTGATGTATTTGTGCATACTATGCTGGTACTTAGGCGTGCAGCGGATTTGAATTTTAACTTGGAAACTCGTTTTGCTGCACTAACCCATGATTTTGGAAAAGCGCTTAGTTTTAAAAAATATGGAAACCTACGTGGGCACGAACGCGAAGGTGTTGCAGTTATTGAGGCGTTTTGTGAGCGCTTAAAAGTGCCTAACCGTTTTCGCGATGTTGGCGTACTCACCAGTGATAATCACACCCTTTGCCACACGATTGATCAGTTAAGGCCGCAAACCATTCACAAGCTAATAGTGACTAACTTAAATGCGTTGGTACACCCAGAACGTTTTATAGCGTTTACCCAAGCATGCCAATGCGATGCACAAGGGCGTGGTGAAACACTTGTTGATAAGCCATACCCGCAAGCAGCTAAGCTGCGAGCAATTCATACTGAACTGCAAAAAATGGATAAGAAACTGGTAGTGCAAAATGCACTTAAAAATGGCAAAAAAGGCCCTGAAATAGGCGAAGAAGTAAAACTTGCAGAAATAAACTGCATTAAAGCATTTTTAGAACATGAGAAGTCCCAAGCGTAATAAAATTAGACTAAGTAGTGCGATACGCCTTGGTTTTTAGTCGCGTCGTGCTTTCTTAGCTCTTTGTAGTTTGTACTTTTTGGTTTTACATTTTCAGACTCAGGTTTTTTAGAGGGCCTGTATAAGTCAAAAATAAAGTCTAGTTCTTCACGCTCTAGTGATGGTTTCATGAGTATTCCTTCAATTTAATACTTTAATATGATGTAGGGTATGGTCATTCGACTGAATTAAAAGTGAATAGTTACATTTGAAGTTGTACTAAATTGTAACCGGCAGGTTTTGAGGGATGAGAGGGGTTTATTTGTTAATTTATATGGAGTTAAGGTAAATTAAAATAACTCTTTTTAACTAAAAATATACAGCTGAATTTAATTTATTACGTACTTACTATTTGCATATAATGCTGTGGCTATAAATATAACGGTACGAATATAACGGTATAAATACAGCCTTAACCATTAACTAACGGCAGTGTTACGGTAAACACTACACCATCACCTTGTTCGTTGTTTTGCGCTGTTACACTGCCTTTATGGTAGTCGCACACCAGCCTTACAATATAAAGACCTAACCCCAAATGTGGCTGTTGCTGCATTTGCTGGCTACGTACCGACACCATAGAGTCAAAAATATGCTCAGTTAATCCTTCGGGTAACGCGGGGCCTGTATTACTCACTGTTAATATTGCTTTATTTTCGCTCTGCTTAAGGCCTACATTAATAGCCGTATTGGCTTCACTAAACTCCAGCGCGTTATTAATAAGTTTATCAAGCAGCTGAGCTATAAACTCCGGTGCACCTTGCATAGGTAATTTGTTTTGGCATACATCAAGCGTAAATAACTGGTTTGGGTAAGTAAGCTGATAGCCTTGCATGCAACCATTTATTACTTTTTGTAAATCAAAAGGTTCAGGTTCGTTGCTTTGAATACTTTGTTCAAGGCGAGTGGCTTCGCTCATGGTAGTTATTATTTTACCTAAGCGTTCAACGCCTTCGCTGGCGCGATCGAGGTATTTTTGACTCAGCTCGTTCTGTGGCAAGCTTTGTAAGTTTTCGAGTGACGAGCGCACTACAGCAACCGGCGTGCGCAGCTCATGTGACAATCGTGACGACATATTTTCTAAGTAATCGGTATAGCCACCAAGTCTACTAACAATGTTTGAAAAACTACGAGACAGATCGCCAATTTCATCGTTAGCATCGCTGTAATTAATACTGCCGGTAACACGCCCTTGTGCATCAATTGCTTGTTCAGCTGTATCGCGTAGCCGCCTAATTCGGTTCGATATACGTGAGGCAAAAAAGAATAAAGTCACAGTACCAATTAGCATCACAGCTAAAATAACGTTAAAGAGTTTTTCGAGTGACTTATTACGCAGCGTACGTACGCCGTTTGTGGTTTCCTCTGCTATTACCGCGCCAATTACTTGGTCTTGAATCCAAATAGGGTAAGCGGCCGATAAAATAACGGCTTTACTGTCGGGTGTTAATCGCCAAGACGATGCTGGTTGTCCTTTTAATGCTTTCGCTAAATGTGTTCCCTGCATAGAAGCTACATCGTGCAGGGTATCTAAAAACTCATTTTCGGGGCGCGTTAATATCTTATAGTAAATTGGGTGCAAGTAATTTTGCTCAAAGCGCTGCCACCAAGTTTTAGGTGCTTGGTTAGCAAGCCCATCAGCCCAAACGCCATCTGCATTTTGAATAGTACCCGACTGCGCAAGTACGCGATGGTGGTTATCGACCACCCAAATGCGGCTACCACTGTGGCCCATGCCTTTTAAAATACGGCTAATTTCTGGAGAAGGGACTAATACAGAGCCTAAATCGTTTGGGTTATTTAAGTTTGAGGTCGACATTATTTTAGGCTCTAACAATGCCTCTTTACTATCAATGTCAACAATGGCAAAGCCAAGTTTGTTGCCCAGCATGTTAATAGGAAAGCGCAGCTCTACGTTATAACCTGATTTGGTACTTTCAAAATAGCCCTGGATTTTAGTAAAAGGGGCTTTGGTATTTGCATCAAACGCATTAACCCAGCCATCTTGCCGCGGCGCAATAATGTAAGTATTAAACTGACCGTCAGGCGTTTTTAGGCCAATTTGTAAATAATCGTTATTGGTAATGCTTAAGCTATTTTTAGCGCGATAAATAAGGGTATTGTCGGTTACCTTAAATACGGCGTATAAGTAGTTATCAAATTTTCCCACCATATGATCAAACGATAAGTCACTGGCTTGATGCTTGTTATCTGTTTTTTGTAAGTAGCGCTTATCGTAATGCCAAAATAGCGGTTGGTAGCTGTCCCAATCGTTAAGTTTACCGTCGAGCTGAATAGGGTTTTTAAGATTATAAGCGTATAAATCGCGCCCTTTTACTACTTGGTCTAAAAAGTTGGTTTGCTCGTCAAATAATGCAGGGCGCTCATGTAATGCAGTAGCAAGTGCTCGAGTGGTGCCTACGAGGGTTTTTTCTTGGCCTTGGCGTAAAAACTTTTCCATTTCCCACACGTACTCGTAGCCAAGCCACGGTAGCAAAAACAAAAAACATGAAAGTAATATAAATTTACTGCGCAGACCAAATCTTAGCATTAGTGCTGTTCCCACCGATAGCCCATGCCATACACGGTATCTATGCAATCAAAGGAGCTGTCGAGTGCTATAAACTTTTTACGAATACGTTTTACGTGTGAAGTAATGGTGCTGTCGTCTACATAAATTTTTGCATCGCTCATTAATTCGTTACGGCTTTTAACATGGCCTGGTCGCTGGGCGAGTGAATGCAGCATCCAAAATTCGGTTACGGTTAAATCAACTAATTGTTGCTGCCAAAATACCTGCATACGTTGCGTGTCGAGCGTTAACGGCCCGCGTGTTATGAGGGCGTTTGCATCAGCGGGTTGTTCAAGTGCTTCCATTCGGCGAAATAGCGCACCAATACGTGCAGCCAAGTGAGCCAAGCTTATGTCTTTTGTTAGGTAGTCGTCGGCGCCCATGCGCAGGCCGCATACAGTATCTATTTCGCTATCGCGGGCGGTTAAAAAAATAATAGGCAGTGTTTTAGAAAGCGATCGCAATGTTTGGCACAGTAAAAAACCGCCATCTATTTCATGGCCTAGGCCAATATCAACAATAGCTAAATCGGGCAGGGCATTTTTAAATGCAGCTTCTGCGCTAGCGCGATCGGCAAAGCCACTTACTTGGTAGCCCTGTGCGCTCAGCATTTCTATGTAGTTTTCGCGGATTGCGGTTTCATCTTCAACGATGGCTATTTTTTTCATTCTAATCATTATCCTATTGCCTCTGCTGTGCACTATAACGAAGTTTTTAAGCTAAGTACGCTTAAAAAGGCAATTGCCATTTTTTTGCCACAATTGCTCAGCAGTTTGCCATTTTTGCTCCCCTTTATTGCCACTTGAGCTTGTTTTAATAGAGCCATCAAAACAAAACATCACAAATTAAAAAGTAAGTTTAAGGATCAAATCATGAAGAAGACATTAATCGCGTTAACACTGGTTGCTAGTTTTTGTACTCCAGCAATTGCCTCAACATCTAACACGCCATCAAAAGAAGCCCATAAAGAAACGGCTATTGGGCTAGGTGCAGGCGCTATTATTGGCGGCGTAGTGGGCGGACCAATTGGTGCGTTTATTGGTGCATTTGCCGGTGGCTTAATAGGTGATTCAAAAGTAGCTGATAACAAAATTGCAGAGCAAGAGCGTGCAATTACGGTCATGAAAGAAAAAACCAGCGATTACCAACACGTGCTTAACCACAATAATATGTTAGAGCAACAGCTAGAAGTGCTTGTCAATCAAAATGAGCAGTTAACTCAAGTTCAAATTAATAACTTATTGGCGATGACGGTGCAATTTAAAACAGGTTCAAGTGTTATTGCCCCGCATTTTGCGCTGCAGTTAGATCAACTCGTTACCTTGTTAAACAACCAATCACAACTCGCACTTGATTTAAGTGGCTTTGCCGATCAACGCGGCGATGAGCAAGCTAACCTTTTACTTTCTAAAGCGCGTGTAAATGCCGTGCAAAGCTATTTAATAAAACACGGTGTGAGCCATAAACGCTTAAGCACGCAGGCATTTGGCGAGCAGCAAACATTGGCTAACAGCAACACGGTGGAAGATAACTTTTTTGATAGACGCGTAACGCTTACCACTCGCTCAATGAATAGTGTAAATGGCCAAACGGCGAGTAACTAAAACTAACTGAATCTAAGTAAAGCTAAGCGTTCGATGGAGTGATTTATGTTTAAATTGAGTAAACCAACCAAAATGCTTACTAAAGTAAGCATTTTTATATTCATAGCGATTGTGCTGTTAGCTAGCTTTAAAAGCCATGCGCAATCACCCAAGTTAGAGCTTTTTGATAGCAATGGTGCGCCAGCAGGCCCAGCAATAATATTAAAAAGCGACGCCAATATGACCTTAACTGGCCTAATTAATCATGTTGTAGTAATGCAGACTTATCAAAACGAAAACCCGTTTGCAGTTAACGCGCGCTACGTTTTTCCATTGCCTGATGAAAGCGCCGTACATGCGATGACGATGCGTATAGGTGAGCGAGTCATTAAAGGCCAAATTGATAAAAAGGTAGAGGCCGAAAAAAAATACGAGGAGGCTAAAAAAGCAGGTAAGCAAGCTGCCCTAGTACGCCAGCAACGCGCCAATATGTTTATTACGAATGTGGCAAATATTGGTCCTGGTGAGCAAGTGATTATTGAGCTTGAGTATCAAGAAATAATTGACTACAGCAGCGGCACATTTGCTATTAGATTTCCTACTACTATTACACCGCGTTATCATGCGATTAGTGGTGAAGTTGAGGTTAATACTCAAAATCAAGCGCATGTTAATCCGCTCCCAACGGGATGGTTAAGCCCTGTTTACAGCATTCAAAACATCACTCAAAATAGTACTCAAATTGATAACGTACCAAGCAGCCAATTTAGCTTAAACATTGATATAGATGTAGGCTTAGAACTGGTGGATATCAATTCTAAATTTCATAATGTTGATGTACAAAACACAGCATTTGGGCAATATAAAATAGCGTTAAATGAGACAAATGCAGTTAATCGCGACTTTGTACTTGAGTTTAAACCGCTGCAAAAAGAGCAAGCTCAAGCCGCATTTTTTACTCAGCAGTTTGAAAATGGTGACCGATACGGACTTGCTATGCTAATGCCACCAGGGGATCACTTTACACAAACTCAACGCTTACCTCGTGAAATGGTATTTGTAGTTGATACGTCTGGCTCTATGCACGGGCAATCTATGGAGCAAGCTAAAAAAGCCTTGTTTTATGCGCTGTCATTACTCGATAGCGACGACAGCTTTAACATTATTGGTTTTGACAACATAGTAACTCCAATGAGCGATAAACCACTTATAGCCAGTGACTTTAATTTACGCCGTGCAGAGCGATTTATTTATAGCCTAGAAGCCGACGGCGGCACTGAAATACAAGGTGCGCTTAATGCCGTACTTGATGGCAGCGAGTTTGATGGTTTTGTACGCCAAGTTGTATTTTTAACTGATGGCAGCGTAAGCAACGAAGATGCATTATTTAAAAACATTCAAAGTAAATTAGGCGATAGCCGCTTATTTACGGTAGGTATTGGCGGCGCACCTAACAGCTTTTTTATGCGCCGAGCGGCAGATGTCGGTAAGGGGTCATTTACGTTTATAGGCAGCACAAACGAGGTGCAACCTAAAATGCAGCAGTTGTTTGATAAGCTTGCGCATCCGGCTATTACTAATTTGGCGCTAAGCGATGAAAGCGGTAACAGTTTAGATTTTTGGCCGTCACCACTACCTGATTTATATTTTGGCGAGCCTATCATGGTCGCTATAAAACTTAATAATGCTAAAAGTGTGGTACTTGCTGGGCAAACAGCACAAGGGCCTTTAAGTATTAAATTAAGTACACAAAATAGCTCAAGCGCTCAAGGTATAGCAAAACTGTGGGCGCGCCAAAAAATTAAGTCATTACTTTTATACAACGAGCAAAATACAGTTAAAGATGAAGTACAGGAGCTTGCGTTTACTCATCAATTACTTAGCCCGTTTACTGCTTTTATAGCAATTGAACAAACTCAAATAAAAGAAGTGGCAGAGCAAACGGCGCAAGCTACTAATGCAGTACCACAAGGTATGGCAATGCGTTTACCACAAACCGATGGGCAAAGTAGGCTGCACATATTATTAGGCTGTATTTTATTATTGGGATTTGGCGCTCTTAAATTTAAACACAGAGCGAATCCCTAAATGAAAAGAGACTTAAAATGAAAAAGTGGCTAAGTGCGGGCTTACTAATAGCTGGGCTTGGATTATTTGGTCACGGTACTTATATGCAGGCAAAAGCGTGGCTTGCTCAAGTATTAATTGAACAAGCATGGCAAGAGGCGCTTAAATCACCCAGTACTAAAGTAAAGCCTTGGTATTACGCCGACAGCTACGTTACTGCAAAGCTTGATTGGCCAAGTCATAATAAAACATTAAGTGTATTGGCTGGAGCGAGTGGCCGTAACTTAGCGTTTGCGCCTAGCCAATTTTTACCCGCAGGGGAGCTTGGCGGAAAAGAATTTGGAAACGAAAAAGGCGCGCTAATAGCAGGGCATAACGACACCCATTTTGCATTTTTACAAAATGCCAAAGTGGGGGAAGCGTTTACTTTGCAGCTGCAAAGTGGGGTGATACAAAATTATAAGGTAACGGGGATTAAGGTTATTCATCAATCCCAAAACACATTTTTACAAACACCCGGGCTGTATTTGCTTACCTGTTACCCTTTTGATTCGCTTGCCTTGGGTACTGATTTAAGATTGCTTGTATCTGCGCAAATGTCTTCGCCCGATTCACTAAGCGGTATATCAACCACAAGTTCTTGATGACGCTGGCTTATCATTACGCCAATAAATACCACAAATATGCTCAGCCATTGCCAAACGTTGAGCACTTCGCCCAAAATAATAGCTGACAAAATAAGTGTAAAAATAGGAATTAAATTAGAGTACGCAGCAGCGGTTAATACCGATACTTTGCTAATTGCATAGTTGTACATGCCGTAGCCACCAAGGGTTACACACGAACCTAAATACAAAATGCTCATAAGCGCGGTTAAGTCGTGTTGGTTTTCGCTTGGCAGGTCGATAAAAAATAAAAACGGAGCAAAAAACAAGCTGCCGCTAATACCTTGCAACGCAATTAAAGTAAGCGGCGAGTAGCGATTAGCTAAATGTTTAATACTTACGGTATAAAATGCAGCGCACACCATAGCCATCAACTCTAAAAAGTTACCCAGCAACGGATTAGGTGCTTGGTCGGTACTTGGTGAAAGAAGCGTAAGTAAAATACTGCCGCCAATACACAGCGTAAAACCGACTACGATGGATTTACTTATGTATTCTTTAAGCAATAAAAAGGCAAGTAGCGCAATAATAATGGGCAAGCACGACACAATAACCCCAGCCTGCGAGGCCGATGTGTATTCCATTGCATGGCCTTCAAATAAAAAGTACAAGCAAGGCTCAGCAAGCGACATACCCACTAAATACTTCCAGTCACCTTTTAAATACTCAAACCGAATAACGTAGCGCCATAAACAAAGCGACAAAACTAACGTGGTGAGCATGCGTAAAAATATCACCAATGCAGGGTCGTAAATAGCAATGGCGTATTTGAGCGCAATAAAAGAGCTGCCCCATAAAAAGGTGGCAATAATTAAACATAAACTGGCAGGCATAGAGAGTAATTTACTTAATTTAATAAAATCAGATCCTAGCATGAAAATTTTTAACTTGTTCAAAAATACCGAGCTGGTATAAATTAATTCATCTTTAATTAATCATTAGTAAAAAGCACATGCAAAGGGAACAGGTAATAGTTGTAAAGCTTGGTACAAGCGTACTAACTGGCGGCACCGATAAGCTAGACAAAGCACATATGGTTGAATTAGTACGCCAATGTTGCGAGCTTAAAAAGCAGGGTCATCACGTTATTTTAGTATCGAGCGGTGCAGTTGCTGCTGGGCGCGAACAACTATTAAAACCCTGTGGCAGAAGCTTAATTGATAAACAAATGCTTGCTGCAATTGGACAAGGTCAACTTATTCATATTTGGCAGAGCCTATTTGCTTTATACGGTGTAAACGTAGGGCAAATGCTACTTACTCGCGCCGATGTAGACGACAGAGAGCGCTACCTTAATGCCCGCGATACACTCAATGCGTTATTAAATTACGACGTTGTACCCATCATTAACGAAAATGACGCAGTCGCTACCAGCGAAATAAAAGTAGGCGACAACGATAATTTATCGGCACTTGTCGCTATTTTGGCTAATGCTAATAAGTTACTGCTACTTACCGATCAAGAAGGGTTATTTACCAGCGATCCGCGCACAAACGCCGATGCCACCCTCATTGGTGAAGTAACACATATAAATGATGAGCTACGACAACTTGCTGGTGGCAGTGGTACAAATTTAGGCACCGGCGGTATGGCGACTAAACTGCAAGCCGCCGACATTGCAAGGCGCGCAGGTGTTGAAGTTATTATTGCTAAAGGCGCAGGTAAAAACGTTATTTTAAAATGCATGAGTGACGAGTTACCAGGCACGCGTTTTTTAAAACTCACCGCTCCAAAAGATGGCCGTAAAAAATGGTTACTAGCCGGGCCTAAAAGTACCGGCCAAATTGTTATAGATGCAGGTGCTATTGGCGCCCTTCAAAATAAAGGCGCAAGCTTACTTGCTAAAGGCGTTACTAATGCATTTGGACGTTTTGAACGCGGTGATTTAATTGATTTAATAGATAATAAAAATCAAGTGATTGCACGGGGCTTAACGCGCTTTAGTAGCACCGAGGTAAATAAAATAAAGGGTGCGCACTCTAGTCAAATAGGCCTATTACTCGATTACGATAGTGGCGCAGAAGTACTTCATAGGGATGATATGGTATTGCTATAGAAGCACTTTTAGTAAATTAAATTACTTGAGTGTAATTCTCGCAGTATTACACTTTTTTGATTGTAAATTTGTGCTAAAATCTGGCTCCTTAAATTGTTGTAAGCAGAGCGCAGAACATGAAATTAGTTCGTTGGTTTTTAGGTTGTATAATTTTATTCTTTAATTTTGTATTTACTCCTCGCAGTAAAAAGCGTGCAAGCGACGAGCAAGCACAGCTTGATCAGCAAACCTCACAATTTAAACTGTATCAATTTAAAGCATGCCCGTTTTGTGTAAAAGTACGTCGCGCTATTAAACGCGAAGGCTTAAACATAGAAACGCGTGATGCAAAAGACAATGAGCAATATCGTCAAGAGCTACTAGAACAAGGCGGCAAAGTTAAAGTGCCTTGCCTGCGTATAGAGCAAAACGGCCAAGTACAATGGCTGTACGAATCAAACGATATTATTGCTTACTTAAACAAAGTAGCTGCATAAACCACTTTTATTATCTCACTTATTTAAAGAGAATATACCATGACAATTCGCACCCGTGTTGCCCCGTCGCCAACTGGTGACCCGCATCTTGGCACCGCTTATATCGCCTTATTTAACTACTGTTTTGCTAAACAACAAGGCGGTGAATTTGTACTTCGTATAGAAGATACAGACCAAGTACGTAGCACGCCAGAGTCTGAACTTGCGATTATGGATAGCCTACGTTGGTTAGGGCTTGAGTGGGATCATGGTCCTGATGTGGGTGGCGAATTTGGTCCTTACCGTCAATCTGAGCGTAGCGATTTATATAAAAAATACGCGCATCAGTTAGTTGATGATGGTAAAGCGTTTTACTGCTTTGCAACAAGCGAAGAGCTTGATCAAATGCGTGAAGAGCAAATGGCAGAAGGCCTACGCCCTAAATATGACGGTCGTGGTTTAAACCATACAGATGAAGAAATTAAAGCAAACTTAGCTGAAGGCAAACCTTACGTTATACGTATGAAAATCCCAAGCGAAGGCACATTTAAGTTTAACGACTACTTACGTGATGAAATTGAGATCCCGTGGGAAAACGTAGATATGCAAGTGCTTTTAAAAGCGGATGGCTTTCCAACGTACTTTTTAGCGAACGTAGTTGACGACCACCATATGGAAATTAGTCATATTTTCCGTGGTGAAGAGTGGATTAACTCAGCACCTAAGTTATTAAAACTGTATGAAGATTTTGGTTGGGAAGCACCAGTACTTGGTCACTTACCATTACTACGTAACCCAGATAAATCAAAGCTGTCTAAGCGTAAAAACCCAACGTCTATTAATTACTATAAAGAAATGGGCTACCTGCCAGAAGCCGTGCTTAACTACTTAGGCCGTATGGGTTGGTCAATGCCTGATGAGCGTGAAAAGTTCACACTTAATGAGATGATTGAAAACTTCGACATGAAGCGCGTATCGCTTGGTGGTCCAGTATTCGACGTAGATAAATTAAGCTGGTTAAACGGCATGTGGATCCGTGAAAATCTAACCGACGAGCAGTTAATTCAGCGCTTTGTTGATTGGAAGTTTAATGGCGAAATGCTCGCTAAAATATTACCAGAAGTTAAAACACGTATTAATACGCTGTCGGATATGGTTGAGCTTGCAGGGCACTTTGTAGGTGGTATTCCAACTTACGATCCTGCGCTATTAACAGCCGGCAAAGCAGACGAAAACGTGATTCGCCAAGCGCTACAATTTTTTGTATGGCAGCTTGAAGGTTTACGTAGCTTTGAAAAGCCCGCTATTTTTGCAATAGCAAAAGAAGTTGCAACATTCCACGAGCTTAAGATTAAAGACTTTTTAGAGCCAATATTTGTCGCAATTACTGGCAAAACGTCAAGTACGTCAGTGCTTGATGCAATGGAAATATTGGGGTCTGACTTATCACGTGCTCGTTTACGTGTTGCACTTGCTCATTTAGGTATTTCTAAAAAGCAGGCTAAAAATATAGAGCGTGCGTACCGCGAATACCCAAGTGCATAATTGCTAAAATGTACTTTTAAAAGCCGAGCTTTATTAAGCTCGGCTTTTTTGTTTCAGGCTGTTTAGCTATATGACATCGTATTTTGATATTGTTTAGCCTAAGCATTCACAATTTACTAAATGCTACAATGCGGCATATAAACTCATAGGAGGCAGTATGATTGCAACCGTTAAAAACAAAGCTATTTTTAGTAGTAATACATTTTCGATAAACCTTGTTACTTACCCAATTAATCATAGCGTAATGAACCATATTGACCCTGTGCAGCAAGGGCGCTATTACAAGCTCAACTTTGTATTAGAAAAACCTAAAGCGGGTGGGGTATTTAAATGCTCAAAATGCATTATAAATTTATTTAATCGCGTGTATTTATTCAGACCCGATAAGTACGAACACAGCGTATCTAAAATCGAGTCTGGAAAGCGTGTACTACTGAGCTTTGCGCTTAATATATAATTTATTAATAGTCGTAGGCCTGTCCGGTGCATAAAACAGATAGGTCGCAGTACGATACAGACGTTTCACCACAAGAATTGATAGTAAAAGCATTTCCGCCTTTGCGCATGGCATCCGCTTTAAGTAAATCGATAGCATTTGATTTAGAGCGATTGTAGCTTACATTATTGCTGCCCAGTCCATCGCCATCACAGCTTTCAGCTTCTATTCGGCCTAAAAGTGTTGCGCCACTTTCGTGTGCTTCTTGGTCGCTATAAAATTGCTGTAAATCTCTTTTATTAACGTAGGTGCCAATTTCTTGAGATAAAACGCCGTTGTCTATATCTGTATGATAAGTCATGCTTGAACAACCCGTTATTGTGGCGAGCACTGTTATTGCCGTTATAAAACGTAGCATATTTATTAGTCCCTTAATTTATTATTTGAAATAGTAAATTACTAACAAAATCAAATGCGGGCAATGTTTACTACTAAGTAAATTGTTAGCATTTGTAAATGTATTTAGATTTTATTGAGCATAGGATAAGTAAACAAAAAGAAGTGGCAAACATTAACCAACCAATGGCATAAAATAGCCCACTCTAAGCGCTGCGTTTTATAAAAAACATAGCCATACCCCAAGCCGGCAATAAATGAAACCAATACATAGTTAATTCCTCCAGCAAAATGTGCCAAAGCAAAAATACCTGCAGTAATTACAGGGGCAAGTATTGCTAAACGGGTAGGTGTAATTATTTTGCTAAGCTTAGTTTGTAGTAAACCTCGAAATAAAGCTTCCTCGGCAACACAGGTAAATAAAAGATTAATAGCAATAAAGGCTAGCCAAAAGCCAGGAACCTTAGGGTTAAAGCTTACAAGTCCTAGCATTAAAGCCGCAGTGAGCGCAGCTAAAACAGTAGCAATAATTATTAAAATGGGTTGTTTAACGTTTAATGGGTCTGCTTTATTAGAGTCTGCTTTTAAAGCTTTTTTATTCGAATAAAAGTAAGCACAAAGAAATAAACCCGCCATAGCTTTATCAAAATTAGCATAAAGGGTAAAAGCAATCGCATCGCTTGTAATACGCTCGTTTATAACAATAGGGAGGTTATTAAAACCAGGTACCCAATGAAGTGCTAATGCCAATGAGGAAACTATAAAAACAGTACTTAAAGTAGCGCGTATTATTGCCTGCTTTGTATTTAGCGCACAGTAGTATAAAACAACGTAAAGCCCGGTTAACAGCAGGGCATATAAATTTATATAACCTTGAAAATATGCACTTACAACACTTAAAGCTAGTAAGTAGTGCCAAAGGGGGTGCCGCATTATTGATATTTTGCAGTACGGAAAAACACATATAATTGATAGCGCTAATAAATAAAAGGTCATTGTTTTTTATTGCTCTGTTTTATTTAGCAACTAATCTAACAGATTCGACCTCTCAGTATTTTTTTTCTGTTAATATAGATAGGTTATAAGCAGTTTAAGCAGTGAACAAACTATGTTAAGTCCTTTTTTTCAGCAGCATGCTGATTATGTTTCTATCTCTCGTGAGCAAGGTTGTCGATTCGCTAAATGCGTTGCTGACGATTACAATCCACTCCACGACAAAGATGCCAAAAAGTTTTGCGCGCCAGGAGACTTACTTTTTTCATTGGTACTAGACCGCTACGGTATTAGTGAACAAATGGAATTTACTTTTGCCGGTATGGTTGATGAAAACACCAAACTTAACTTCCCTGAAGGGGCTGATGAGTTTGATGTAACCAATGGCGAAAAAGTTATTTTAAAGGTAAAGCGCAAAGGTAAAACCAGCCAATGCCCAGCACTAACTAATAGTCTAATAAAAAATTATGTTGAGTTTTCTGGTACTACTTTCCCGCATGTAATTATTCCATTAATGGGTAAGCAAGAGGTAATGATTAACCCTGCTCGCCCAATGATTATTTACGAATCAATGCTTATCAACCTTGATAATCTTGATATTACAGCACCAGAACTTGAGTTTGCAGAGCCTAGTTTTGAGTACGCCGGTAAGCGCGGAAAAATTACACTACGTTTTAACCTGTTAGAAAATGGCGTTAAAGTGGGTAGTGGTGAAAAGCATATGGTAGTTTCGGGTATACGCGAATACTGCCAAGCAACAGTTGACGATTTAATAGCGTTTTACAACGAGCGTAAAGCGACACTAAAGCCAGCTTAAAGCTACAGCAAATTATAAAAGGCGCTAAATACAGCTGTTATTTAGCGCCTTTTTTATTGTTTTTAGCGCTAAAGCGAAAGTGAGCAACCACGATTAAATACTTTTCTGGACTGGTTAATTTACGCAGTACAGTAATATGCGTACAATAGCGCTCTTTGTTATTTTAAAGCTAAGCCTATGTCTGCCACTACGTTCTCATCACTTAATCTCGACCCGTTATTATTAACAGCGATTGAGCAAAATAATTACACTCAACCTACCGCAATTCAGATTAAAACTATTCCGCCTATTTTAGCCGGAAGTGATGTAATGGGCAGCGCGCAAACAGGTACGGGTAAAACCGCCGCCTTTGTTTTACCTTTATTACATAAGCTTTTAAATACCCCTAAAAAAGATGAGCAAGGCCTTGCCCGCGTTGTAATTTTAACGCCAACCCGTGAGCTTGCTCAGCAAGTATTTGCAAGCTTTGAAAAGTACGCACAAGGCACTAATATCAATGGCGCTTTAGCCTATGGTGGCGTAAGTATTGGCCCTCAAATAAAAGCACTTAAAACAGCGCAAGTTATAGTGGCAACACCTGGGCGTTTGCTTGATCATATAGTTAAAGGCAGTGTGGTACTTTCAAGCGTAGACTCCTTAGTGTTTGACGAAGCTGACCGCATGCTTGATATGGGCTTTATTGATGAAATTAGACGTATATTGCGACATATCCCGGGCGATCGCCAAACTTTACTATTTTCAGCTACGTTTGATGACAGCGTGTTTGAACTCAGTAAAAAGTTACTTAAAAACCCAGAACTAATTGAAGTTGATAAGCGCAACTCAGCAGCCGTTGAAGTAGAGCAAGTTATTTACGCTGTAGATGAGGATCGTAAGCGCGAACTTGTATCGCACATGATTGGCATGAAAAACTGGCGCCAAGTGCTTATTTTTACTCGCACAAAACAAATGGCTGATCAGCTTGCTAAAGAAATGTGTAAAGATGGTTTAAAAACCGAATCAATCCATGGCGACAAATCGCAAGGCGCACGCGACCGTGCATTGCAAAACTTTAAAGAAGGTATTACACGCGTACTTGTTGCAACCGATGTAGCTGCGCGTGGTTTAGATATTTCTACACTTAGATACGTAATTAACTTTGAACTACCGTACATTGCCGAGGATTACGTGCACCGTATTGGCCGTACAGGTCGTGCTGGTGAACAAGGACTTGCTATGTCGCTGGTAAGTCTTGATGAGCAATGGCTGCTAGAAGAAATTGAAGTACTACTCGATACGCGTTTAACGCCGCAGTGGTTAGAAGGTTACGAGCCCGATCCTAATAAAAAGCCAAAAGATAATCGTAAAAATACTAACAAGTCGCGAAAAGATCGCGATAAAAAACGCATCACTGGTAAAAGAGAGCCAAGCAGACGTCGTAAATAATAGCTTTTACTTTGCTTTTTTGCCTATACTGGAGCTACTAAATAGCCGAGGTAAAGCAATGTTTGAAATTGATCAATGGGCATTTTCTGGTATTGATGGCCAAATATCTTTGCATAAATGGCAAAAAACAATCGACCTTATAACGGGGCTTTTTTCAGCCCCGTCTGGTTATATAGTTCAGGCAACAAGCAAGGGCTATCGCGTTGTTATTAGAAGTAACGAAGGTGGCTCTAACTTTGAGACCAATCCTATACTTCCTCCTCAAACACCTCTGTTTTGTCGCCACGTAGCTGAAACTAACAGTACATTATATGTTAATGATGCAAGTAATAACGATACATGGAATACCCTACCAGAAGTAGTTGAAGACGGTGTTGAATCCTACCTAGGTTTACCTATTCATTGGCCTGAAGGCGAAGTGTTTGGCACGTTATGTTTAAAAGACACTAAAATAACAAGCTATACCGATGAATATTTTGAACTCATAGAACAACTACGCGATTTGATTGAAGACGACCTAGCGCTTGTGTATAGCTATGAGCAAATGCGCGAAATAGCCATGTTAGACTCATTAACGAATATTTATAACCGCCGAGCACTTAACTTATTAGCCCAGCAAAAACTTAACTTAGCGCTACGTTTAGGCTTTGACGTGTGTTGTTTGTTTATCGATATAAACGGCTTTAAAAAATTAAACGACACCTGCGGACATGAAGTGGGCGACAAAGCCTTAATTATATTGGCAGATACGCTAAAAACGCATTTAAGAGATGCTGATATAGTAGGGCGCTTAGGTGGCGATGAGTTTGTTGCAGTAATGCAAGTAAGCGATAAAAGCAAAATTAACTACATCATGGATAAAATTTCGACTGAGTATTCAAAAGCCTTACTCAAAGAAGACGTTTGCGATTTATCGCTAAGTATTGGTTATAGTTTTACTAATAAACAAAAGCAGCCCTTTGAAGCGCTATTAAATGATGCAGACCACGCAATGTATAAAAATAAACAAGCGTATAAGCTCGCTAAAAAGGCACAATAATAAAAGGAGGTTCGTTATGACTCATGCCACACAAACTTGGCTAGTTTTTTCTGCGATAGGTTTTATTTTTTCCTTAGCAATAATAAGCTTATTTGAAACGTTCCCTAGCATTAGATTTATATCTAATGAGGGAATAATTTTTGGTGTTATGTGCTCCTCTATGGGGTTTGCCTTAAAAAGGCTTGAGAGTAATAACCAAAAACATCTTCAATAAATAGCTTAAGCTGCAAATCTTTACTTGTATTTATTAATTAATTTTTCAAAGAACGGACATAAAAAAGCAAGCCATTAGGCTTGCCAAGAAGGGTGTTAATTAGCTCTAACCTAGCCTTTAAGCTATTAGCTTTTCGGCTAGGTTTAATTCCATTATTGCTTTTAATAAACGGTATAAGTTGATTGATGCATCAATTTCTTCTTTACGGTTTGTTAAGCTTTCAATATTTAAGCCCAGCGGTACATCTAAATGCGCACAGCTTTTAAGTATTAAGTCGAGGTTTTCGCGGCAAATACGTACTGATTCGCTTAATGTATTGTCTGCATCAAGCATGCGCCATTTAGTTGCCTCTGGCACTGAGATACCCAACCATTGCATAAAGTCTAAGGTTTTTTCGCCGCCGCACGGGGTAAACGTTAATATAATACGTTGAGGTGTAATCCCTTGTGCTTTACATGTACGTGCGTAGCTAGTAATTAGCTCTATAGTCGCTTGTGCATCGTAAACAGCTTGCGATATAAAAAACTGACAACCTTGTGCTGTTTTTTCTATTAATCGTTCGTGCTCATTTCGTTTGCTTGAATGGCGCTCGGCAATAGTAACGCCACCTAAAAAGAAATCATCTGACTGCTCAGCCATCGCTTTATAAGCATCTGGCAGGCTTAGCTTTATATCGCCTATCGATGATGGGCTACCTACTAAAACAACATTTTGTAAATCGTAGTCGTTTTTAGTTTCACTTAGCCAATCTTTAAATTCGCCTACGCCACGCTGCGCCACACTCTTATAAGTAATTACATCTTGTGCAGATAAATTACGAAGTAAATGGCTGTATTCACGCGGATCAACGGTTTGTTTAAACGCAAATGGGCGGTCTTGGTTAGTTCGGCTGCTTTCGTCTTGAATGTCGTAAATTATCACACCGTCGTATTCAATTTCGTGTAAGCGACCTAATAGCTTTTCTGCAATGGTTTTTAATTGCGCTTTATCGGTGCCAATTTTAGGCGGGGTAGTACCAATAAGATAAACACCTTGATTGGTGTCCACTATCTTCTCTTTTAGTGATAAAGCCATAATCCTCATTCCAGCTAAGTTTGTTTTGATGGATTTAATATAGCAGCCATTTAGACGTCTAGATAGATTTATTTAGTGAAAGTTTTTCAACTAACATGATGTTTATTCATAGTGCTTGTTCCCATAATTTATAATTGACACAGTTGTTTACATAATAAATTCCCTTGGGGCTCTTATATTTATTGGCTTTGGGGCATAATTAAAGAGTGAGTTAGTAATACATCTGACAACAAATTTGCTCAATTTAAAAAGGGACAACAATGAAATTTAAATTATTAGCAACCAGCTTAGCGGTATCGCTGGCGTTAACAGGTTGCGCCATGCAACAAAACCAAAGCACGCAAACAACAGCACAACAAGAACAAGTAAACAAAGCTGATGATCGTGTTTTTTCGCAAGATTATTTAATTGAAGAGCTAGAAAACGGCTTACGTGTCATGGTTGTTAAAACCGATTACCCTGATGTGGTGTCGCTGCAAATTCCGGTATCGGTTGGATCGCGTAACGAAGTTGAAGAGGGCAAAACAGGCTTTGCTCACTTTTTTGAACATATGATGTTTAAAGGCTCACAAAAATACCCTGAAGATGTGTACTCAGACATATTAAAAAATTCAGGTGTTGATAACCGCGCTTATACAACAAACGATTTTACAAACTACCATTTAAACTTTTCAAAGCAGCATCTTGATAAAGTACTTGAGCTTGAAGCTGATATTTTTCAAAACTTAACTTACACCGAAGAGCAATTTAGAACAGAAGCACAAACGGTAAAAGGTGAGTACTTAAAAAACAACGCGAGTCCAATTCGTAAATTATTAAGCGCTGTACGCGAAGAAGCGTTTGATAAGCACACGTATAAACACACCACTATGGGCTTTTTTAAAGACATAGAAGCGATGCCAGATCAAATGGCGTACGGAAAAGAGTTTTTTGCTAAATTTTATAAACCTGAGTATGTGTCACTTGTTATTGTGGGCGATGTAGATCCACAAGCAACAATGGCAATGGTTAAAAAGCATTGGGGTAGCTGGAAAAAGGGTAACTATGTTGCTGACATTAAAGCAGAGCCTGTTCAACAAGCACCAAAATATTTGCACCAGCAAGATGAAGCGCTACCAGGACATTGGTTACTTGTATCCTACAAAGGCGCTGCGTGGGAGCCTGCTAAAAAAGACAGAGCAGCACTTGATTTAATCTCACAGCTTTATTTTTCTAGTAATTCAGATTTATATCAAGAGCTAGTGGTCGACAAACAAATTGCCAGCCAAATGTTTACTTATAACCCTGAGACTAAAGATCCGGGTTTATTACACGTATTTGTTAAAGTAGAAAACGCAGACGATTTAGCCACTGCGCGCGATGCCATTAACCGCACTTATGCAAAAGCACGCACTGAGCTTGTTGATGAGCAAAAGTTGAGTGATTTAAAATCGAACCTTAAATACAGCTTTATTAATGGCTTGGATTCATCGCAAGCGATTGCATCAACTCTTGCCAGCTACATGCATTTTGAGCGCGATCCTGAGGTTATAAACCAGCTGTATAAATCGGCAGATAACATTACCAGCGCAGATATTAAAGCCGTTGCTAATAAATACTTTACCGATAACGCACGTACCACATTAACAATGTCGGCACTTGATAAAGCCCCAGGTTTCGAGCAAGAAGTTGATTTAAATGCGCTTACTGCAAAGCTTAAACAAGCACCTGCGGCACCTGTATTTAAAGTACTTGATAAAACGAATGGCTCGCCATTAATTGATGTTAACTTTTTATTCAATACCGGTGCGGCTGCCGACCCACAAGGCAAAAAAGGTGTTGCTGCGTTAACTGCGGCTATGCTTGCACAAGGTGGCTCAGAGGCGACAAGCTATAAAGATATTCAAAAAGCACTTTATCCGCTTGCGGGTAGCTTTGGCTATCAAATAGATAAAGAAATGCTGTCGTTTCAAGGGCGT
Organism: Pseudoalteromonas sp. BSi20429; assembly: GCF_000238895.1. Classification (NCBI taxonomy): domain Bacteria; kingdom Pseudomonadati; phylum Pseudomonadota; class Gammaproteobacteria; order Alteromonadales; family Pseudoalteromonadaceae; genus Pseudoalteromonas; species Pseudoalteromonas sp. BSi20429. Next base: position 101,464 of record NZ_BADV01000023.1, read on the forward strand.
ATTCATAAAGATAATGCGGCGCAGTGGTATACACTTGTGAGCGATCAATTACTAAACCCAGGTTTTAGAGATGACGACTTTAAACGCCTTAAAAAAGAAATGATCGACGGTATTAAATCAGGCTTAAAAGCATCTAACGATGAAGAGCTAGGCAAAGAAGTGCTATACAGTGCGCTTTACAAAAATCACCCTTACGAAAGCTACAACTATGGTGATATTTCGGATTTAGAAGCGTTGACGATAGATGATGTTAAAGCGTTTTATAACAGCGAGCTTACGCAATCTAAACTCACGGTTGGTTTAATTGGGGCTGTACCTGCAAAGCTTAAAGCTAAAATGATGAGCGATTTTGCAACGCTACCAAAAGGTGAGCAAAGCCGTTTAAGTATTCCTGATGCACCAGCGCTTAAAGGTCATCATGCAACGATTGTAGAAAAATCGGCGCAATCGACAGCGGTATCGTTTGGTTTTCCTATTGATACAATAAGAAGTAGCGAAGACTGGACAGCCCTTTGGCTTGTGCGTTCGTACTTTGGTGAGCACCGTAGTTCTAACAGCTTTTTATATGAGCGCATTCGTGAAACTCGCGGCATGAACTATGGCGATTACGCATACATTGAATACTTTCCACGTGGTATGTTTCAAACCAAGCCTGATGCAAACCTAGGGCGCTCTGAGCAAATATTTCAAGTGTGGTTACGCCCACTTCGCTCTAATAACGATGCGCACTTTGCCACACGTACCGCCTTGTTTGAGCTAGATAAGCTAATTGAAAATGGTATGAGCGAAGATGACTTTGAAGCTACGCGTAACTTTTTAATTAACTTTGTGCCGCAAATGGTGGCAAGTCAAAACCGCCAATTAGGTTACGCGCTTGATAGCGAATTTTACAACACAGATAGCTTTGTAAGTTACGTAACTAATAAACTTAAAACGCTAAGCGTTGCCGATGTAAACCGCGTTATTAAAGAAAACTTACAAACAGACAATGTTTACTATGTGTTTATAACCGCAGACGGCGCTGATATGCAAAAACGTTTAGCATCGCAGCAAACCTCACCAATGGTTTACAACACAAAAAAACCAGCGGAACTAGTTGCTGAGGATAAAGTAATTGCTGATTACAAATTAGCAATTCCTGCAAAAAATATTGAAGTAGTAAAAGTTGAAAAAGTATTTCAATAATTTAAGTGGTTTTTAATGGTTGGAAAGTGCCCTAACTTATGGGGCACTTTATATCTTTAAGGACTCTGTAGTAGGATCCTTTAATTAATGAAACGCGCATCATATATTTTGATGGCAATACCAATAATCATAATTATTAAACTAATGAGAAGTAATATATTTATTCCACGCTTTTCTTTATTTTTTAATTCAGAGTCATCACTCATTTTGAATTCCTCATTTCTATTTGTTTATGTAAAAAATCAATAAAACTAAATATAGCTTAGCTCGGTATAATGAACAAACTTAGCTTAAATCCTAATTAATTTAGCGTTTTTTTTACGCCGTCAGCTGTACGTCAGTCCGTATTTTTTCATATGACAGGTGAGCTTTCGTATGTTGCTAGCTTTTGATTTTTATTAATTTACTATATTTTAAGTATGTATTGGTAATTTTAGCTACTGTCGTATAACTTAATCTAAAAAATGGGTACGTATTTGAAATATCATTTCTGGGTGCTAGGGCGTGTTGAACTCTGTGGATTGAAATTTGTTCAATCTAGGGTCGATTTAATCGCGGCGCGAGGTTTGTAACCTAGTGGGCTCGATAACTGCTCCTGCGTTATTCTACTGACTTACATCCCTGTAAGAATAAGTAAAAACCGAACAAAGCTTCCGCGTCCTGCTCACGCCTCTTATCTACATCCGTGTAGGCAACAAAGAGTTAATCGTCCCTAGTTATATCTAATAACCAGAACAAATAACTAAGGGATTAACACCTTAGGCTTTAAATCCGTTAGACTTGGGAAAAGGCTATTTTATATCAACTTAAGGCAGTGCAGTATTATGCGTCATGCAATTTGGCAACAGCTTCGCGACGAAGCTAACGATGTAGTAACACGTGAACCATTATTAGCAAGTCATGTTTATTCATGCATTTTGAATCATGATTGTTTAGGTTCGGCATTGAGCTTTATTGTTGCTAATAAGTTGGCTGATGCGGTGGTATCGGCATTCACTATCCGAGAGCTGTTTGACCAAGCATTTGTAAAATGTGACCGTATGCTATCTTTTGTTGCTGAGGATATTAAAGCGGTAAAAGACCGCGACCCTGCATCAGAAACCTATCTTACGGTTATATTAAATCTAAAAGGTTTTCATGCTATTCAGGCGCACCGTTTGGCTAATTGCTTGTGGCAACAAAACCGCAAAGAGCTAGCGCGCTTTATTCAAAGCCGTAACTCTGAAGTGTTTGGGGTTGATATTCACCCAGCATGTAAAGTGGGTAAAGGCATTATGTTTGACCACGCAACCGGTATTGTTATTGGTGAAACAGCAGTAATTGAAGATAACGTATCAATTTTGCAATCTGTAACGCTTGGCGGTACAGGCAATGAGCAGGGCGATCGTCATCCTAAAATTAGAGCGGGCGTGTTAATTGGCGCCGGCGCTAAAGTACTTGGTAATATTGAAGTAGGTGAGGGCGCACGAATTGGTGCGGGCTCAGTTGTACTTAGCAATGTTCCACCACACACAACCGCTGTTGGCGTACCCGCTAAAATTATTGGTCGACCGGATTGTGAGTGTCCGGCGCAAAGTATGAACCAAAACTTTTTAGCAAATCCTGAGCCTGAAAACGAATCGCACACGAGTGCAATGCTATAAGTAATTAAAAATTATAAAACTTAAAAGGAATTAACATGAACAAGAATAGTTTATTGGCTCTAGGGATTGGGTTTATTGCGGGTGTAGGTTTAACTTGGGGCTACTTTAATGCAGCTTCAAGTCATCCAGAATCTGTTAAGTCGCAGCCAAGTTATGAAAAACAGCAAAAGCTTCATACTGAACAACAAAGTAATGAGGTATTAAGTAATGCAGACTCTGCAGTACCTGAGCAAGTCGCTAGTATAGAGCCCGCTGAAGATACGCCTCCAACCTATTCAGAAACCCAAATGCTTGATGAACTACCTTTAGAAGAGCAAGTAACTCAGCTTAAGCAGCAACTCGCCGAACAGAAAGCGACAGTTAAAAGCATTTTAAAGCAAATGAGAGGTCCTTCAGATTTTGAGAAGATCTTACGTGATAAATTTGAAAAGCAAACGCGTGACGAAGAATGGGCTTATCGTACTGAAATGGCATTACAAGATTTTTTATTAACAGCTGATTTAGCGATTATACCCGATGTTGTTAGTGCAAAATGTAAAACGACGATATGTGAATTTGAACTAGCCGCACCCGCTGATAACGACACATTTGATAATTCTCAATGGCGAGAGCTAAACGACAAGTTGATGAAGCAAGAGTTTTGGCAACAATTTAAAAGCACTACCTCCACATCAAGCGATAGCGAGCTTAAATTGTTGCTAAGTACAGAGTTTTAAGTAATACCAACTTTATGTAATAGGTATAACCTGTGATTCTATAGAGCCATCAACGAGCTCTGTAATCAAAACATCGCCTGTTTTAATTTGCCCCACAGATTTAACCACTTTGCCTTGTTGTGTTTTAGTGATGCTATAGCCGCGCGCTAAAACATTAAGCGGACTTACTGAATCTAACCTGCTTGCTTGCAGTGCTAAGCTATTATTCGCTTGCTGTAACTGATGCTGTATAGCTTGGTTTAGCCTAGCTTGTAATTGCGAAAGTTGGTGGCTTGCTGTAGCGAGTTTTTTATCGGGTGATTGGCGCATTAAACGCGGCGTTAAGTTATTGAGTGTGCGTTCTTGTTGGTATAAACGATTACGCATCGCCTGTTGCAGCGCAATGCTTAGCTCATCCAAACGTTGTGATTTTTGATTAAGCTGATTACGCGGATGACATAAATTAAGGCGGTGTTGTAACTGCGTTGCTAGTGCGCGCTTGTCGGCAATGCCGTGCTTAAACGCGTTAGATAAACGATTAACTAATTGCGTTACTTTGTTGTGTAACTCTTGCGTATTAGGGCTTACAAGCTCAGCTGCGGCTGATGGAGTCGCTGCACGAACATCAGCAACGTAATCGCTAATAGTGGTATCTATTTCGTGGCCTACCGCACTTACTATGGGTAATTCACTTTTGAAAATAGCGCGGGCGAGCTGTTCGTGATTAAAACACCATAAATCTTCAAGTGATCCGCCGCCTCGCCCTAAAATAAGTACGTCTACTTCATCACGAGCATTAGCTAATTCAATTTGGTTAATTAAATGCACGTGCGCTTCTTTGCCTTGTACCATAGCAGGGTAAATGATGACTTCTAGCTGCGGTGCACGACGTTTAAGTACCGTTAAAATATCTTTTATAGCAGCGCCGGTTGCTGAGGTAATAACACCAATGCGATTAATATTTTGGGGTAATGGCTGTTTGTGAGCAGAGCTAAATAATCCTTCGGCGGCTAAACGCATTTTAAGCGCATCAAATTCTTGTTTTAGCTGACCTTCGCCTGCGGGTTCCATATGCTCAACAATAAGCTGGTAGTCACCGCGAGGTTCATAAAGCGATACACGCGCTTTTACTGTAACTTGTGCGCCATTTACAGGGCGGTAGCTTTGGTTGCGATTATTGCCTCGCCACATTGCGGCTTTAATTTGTGCTTTATCGTCTTTTAACGAAAAGTACCAATGTCCAGATGCAGGGGTAATAAAGTTAGAAATTTCGCCCGTGAGCACTAAAGATGCAAAACCTTGCTCAAGGATTGTGCGAATTTCTCTATTAAGGCGTGAAACGGTGTAAACCGCCTGCGAAGGCTTCGAAAACATAAAAAACAACCTAAAACTATTTATTGCACTACTTTATCATAAATATTTGCGAAATATTATTTACTCATGCCAACAACGCTGTTAAAATTTGGCCGCAATTCCTTATCTTAGATCCACATGTGAGAAGTTGCCAAAATGCTTAGAATCGCTAAAGAAGCTCTTACCTTTGATGACGTACTTTTAGTACCTGGTCATTCTACTGTTTTGCCACACACGGCAAATATTTCAACTCGCTTAACGCGTGGTATCAAACTTAACTTGCCGCTTATTTCAGCATCTATGGATACTGTTACAGAAGCTCGTTTAGCTATTGCCCTTGCGCAAGAAGGTGGTCTTGGTTTTATTCATAAAAACATGACTATTGAAGAACAAGCGAAAAACGTACGTAAAGTTAAAACCTACGAAGCAGGTATTGTTTCATACCCTGTAACGGTGACTGCCGATTTAACAATTGCAGATGCAATTGAGCTTTCGCACGAAAAAGGTTTTTCAGGTTTTCCGGTTACCGATAGCAATAATGTGCTTGTAGGCATTGTTACTAGTCGTGATATGCGTTTTGAAACTAAGCTTGAACAGCCTGTTTCTACCGTTATGACTAAAAAAGAAAAGCTTGTTACCGTTAAAGAAGGCGCAGCACGCGAAGAAATTTTAGGCTTAATGCACGAACACCGCATTGAAAAAATCCTTGTTGTTGATGATGAATTTAAACTTAAAGGCATGATCACAGTAAAAGATTACCAAAAAGCCCAAGACAAACCTGACGCATGTAAAGACGACCAAGGTCGTTTACGTGTAGGTGCCGCTGTAAGTGTTGGTGCAGGTACTGATGAGCGTATTGCTGCATTAGTAGAAGCGGGTATTGATGTTTTACTTATCGATACATCGCATGGTCACTCTCAAGGTGTTATTGACCGTGTTACTAAAACGCGTAAAGAGTACCCAGACTTACAAATTATTGCAGGCAACATAGCAACAGCTGAAGGTGCGATTGCACTTGCTGATGCGGGAGCGGATGCAGTTAAAGTAGGTATCGGCCCAGGTTCTATTTGTACTACACGTATTGTTACCGGTTGTGGCGTTCCACAAATTACCGCTATTTCAGATGCTGTTGAAGGCTTAAAAGGTCGCGACATTCCTGTTATTGCTGATGGTGGCATTCGTTTTTCTGGTGATATTGTTAAAGCACTTGTTGCTGGTGCATCGTGTGTAATGGTGGGCTCACTTCTTGCTGGTACTGAAGAAGCACCAGGTGAAGTTGAATTATACCAAGGCCGTTATTACAAATCTTACCGTGGTATGGGCTCATTGGGCGCGATGGATCAAAAAGAAGGTTCATCAGATCGTTACTTCCAAAAATCAAACGAAGCAGACAAGTTAGTACCTGAAGGTATTGAAGGTCGCGTAGCTTACAAAGGCCCTATTGCAACGATTATTCATCAGCAAGTGGGCGGCCTGCGAAGTGCTATGGGCTTAACGGGTTGTGCAACAATTGAAGAGCTAAATACAAAACCACAATTTGTACGTGTTACTTCAGCCGGTATGGGTGAGTCGCACGTTCATGATGTGCAAATCACTAAAGAAGCACCAAATTACCGCTTAGGTTAAGCAGCGTAATTAATTTAATATACTGGGCTTGCTTTGCAAGCCCTCTTTTTAGTCGTTTACATTAACAAACGGCATTTAGCATCAGACTTTACGAGATACTCCATGAGCAAAGATATTCACGATTCACGAATTCTCATTTTAGACTTTGGTTCACAATACACTCAATTAATCGCCCGTCGTGTGCGTGAAATTGGTGTTTACTGTGAACTTTGGGCATGGGATGTGACTGAAGAGCAAATCCGCGAGTTCAACCCACAAGGTATTATTCTTTCTGGTGGTCCAGAATCAACAACACTTGAAAACAGCCCGCGCGCTCCTGAGTATGTATTTAATGCAGGCGTGCCTGTGCTAGGTATTTGCTACGGTATGCAAACAATGGCAGCTCAACTTGGCGGAAGTGTACACAGCTCTGATAAAAAAGAGTTTGGTTACGCACAAGTAGAAAAAGTAGGCAACTGTGCATTATTTGATGCAATTGAAGACAGCATTACCGATGGCGGCAACGGCATACTCGACGTATGGATGAGCCATGGCGACAAAGTAATGGATATTCCAGCTGGTTTTGCAACAACAGCTAAAACATCTACTTGTCCACATGCTGCAATGTCTAACGAAGAAAAACGTTTTTACGGTGTACAGTTTCACCCAGAAGTAACACACACGCACCAAGGTCAGCGCTTATTAGAGCGTTTTGCTATTGATATTTGTGGCTGTGAAAAATTGTGGACTGCTGCAAAAATTATCGATGATGCTATCGAGCGTATTAAAGAAACAGTTGGCGATGACGAAGTTATTTTAGGCCTCTCTGGTGGTGTTGATTCATCGGTTGTGGCTATGCTTATTCACCGTGCAATTGGCGAAAGACTAACATGTGTATTTGTTGATAATGGTTTACTTCGTTTAAACGAAGGCCAACAAGTAATGGACATGTTTGGTAATAAATTTGGCTTAAATATTGTTAAAGTTGAGGCTGAAGAGCAGTTTTTAAATGATCTAGCGGGTAAGTCAGACCCAGAAGATAAACGTAAAGCCATTGGTCATACGTTTATTAATGTATTTGATGAGCAAGCCAAAAAGCTTAAAAATGCAAAATGGTTAGCGCAAGGTACAATTTATCCTGATGTAATTGAATCAGCGGCATCTGCAACTGGTAAAGCGCATGTTATTAAATCTCACCACAATGTGGGCGGATTACCAGATGACATGAAAATGGGCCTAGTTGAGCCATTACGTGAATTATTCAAAGACGAAGTACGTAAAATTGGCCTAGAGCTTGGTTTACCGTACGACATGCTTTACCGTCATCCTTTCCCTGGACCAGGTTTAGGTGTGCGTGTACTTGGCGAAATCAAAAAAGAATACTGTGATTTATTACGTCGCGCTGATGCGATTTTCATCGAAGAGCTTCACAAAGCTGATCTTTACCATAAAGTAAGCCAAGCGTTTACTGTATTCTTACCTGTTAAATCGGTAGGGGTTATGGGCGATGCACGTAAGTACGATTGGGTTGTATCACTTCGTTGTGTGGAAACAATCGACTTTATGACAGCGCGCTGGTCACATTTACCTTATGAGTTTTTAGGTGTGGTATCAAACCGTATCATTAATGAAATAGACGGTATTTCTCGTGTTGTTTACGATATTTCAGGTAAACCACCTGCAACTATCGAATGGGAATAATTAATTTTAGTTTTAATTAACTAATTTTAAGTGATTAAAAAACGGCGAATTAGCATGCTAATTCGCCGTTTTGTTTATTTAAAAAGCAGTTAAACTAAAAGAGTGATTTTTCTCTTTACCTTTGGCGAAACTTCTCTATAATTCGTCGTCATTGCAGGGGCGTAGTTCCAATTGGTAGAACAGCGGTCTCCAAAACCGATGGTTGGGAGTTCGAATCTCTCCGCCCCTGCCATTTCTTCTTTACATCGTTTTTATTACTTCTTATATTGTTCAAATGTCTAATCTACTGAGTTGTTATGCATCCACGTTACGCAGCTATTTTTGATATAGAAAATCTTGAACTCAATCAACATTATTGTCCTCAAGCAAATGATCAAGCTAATACTTTATCGCAAAGCACGATAGCTAGTTCTTTAACGCTAAATGAGCAACTACTTGCAGACATTAAACTCAGTGCAGAGCCTATTATTATAAATAGCGTTGTACAGGGCAGTGAGATGCAATTAAACGACAATAAGCTTACATTGCCAACCCCACAGCTCAACGGCTCTGAGAAGCGTGCTTTATGGGCTTTAATGAGTGAATACCTTGATAAACTTTAAATCAGTAGATGAAACTGCAATACCTCAATTAATGGCCATCGAAACAGCGTGTCATAGCCATCCGTGGACTTTAAATACAATGGGTTCATGTATAGGTGGGCGCTATTTTAATGTTGCCGCATTTGATGAGGCGAGCATGATTGGTTTTTATATTGGTGAAAAAGCAGGGCCTGATTTTACACTTATGGATATTTGTGTAACACCAAGTCACCAGGGTAAGGGTATTGCAAGGCAGTTGTTAGCGCAGTTTATTGAATATGGTGAGCAGCAAAATGCTGAAAACCTCTTTTTAGAAGTACGCGAATCAAATACGCGTGCTATTGCGCTGTACGAGCGCGCAGGCTTTGCTGAGATGTCAGTGCGTAAAAACTACTACCCAAGCGATAACCCTGCTAAAAATGGCTTTGAAGACGCTATTTTAATGGGTATGGCGCTAGGTTTAAACTTTTCATAATTAAAGTCGGTAATTAGCATTTAAAATATAGAGCCGCTAAAGTACTGCATTTGTACCGTTTTGTAAGTTTGCTTTTTAGGTTACTTTGTCGCTAATTGCTTGCTCAATGGCTGCTATTAAATCATTTACCAACTCGTCTCTTGGTACTTTATTGTTACTTTTTAAGTTCTCTTCAAGTGCCGCAGCGCTATGGTAAATTTCATCAAAGTTAAAGCATCCAGAACTGCCTTTAACACTGTGCGCTATGCCTCTTAATGCTTCCCAATCATCACAATGCTGCAAAGCTTTAACTTCTTCTAAATATGTAGGTAAGTTAGCTAAGTAATTATCGGCAATTTGCTGAAACTTTTCGCTCTTTAATAGGCTATCCCATTTATTTTGATTATCTTTTTCAAGATGCAGGTAGCTTACGAGTACGTTTTCCAGAGCATCTTTATCAATGGGTTTAGCCAGTGCTTTGTCGCAACCAGCTTCTAGATAAGTGCCTATATCATGGTTCATTACATTGGCAGTAAGGGCAATGATAGGGCCATCATACGCTGCATGACGAAGCATTTTGGTCGCCTCTAATCCGCCCATTACAGGCATTTGCATATCCATAATAATAAGTTGGTAGTCGTTTACGAGCGCCATTTCTACAGCTTGTGCGCCATTACTGGCAATATCGGGTTCAAGGCCCCAGGTTTGCAGTAATAATTTAATTAATAGTTGGTTATCTGGGTTATCCTCAGCCACTAATATATTGGCGTCGAAGCTATTGGTTGCAAACGATAAGAGAGGGTCTTTCTCTGGTATTAACTGGCTGTCTTGCGTTAAAAATTCAAGCATGGGTTGATCATCAGATAGCTGACATGCCACCCTAATTGTAACTCGGCTACCTACACCCACTTCACTTTCAAGGTTTACATCGCCACCAAGTAACAGTGCTAAGTTTTTAGAAATACACAACCCAAGACCTGTACCACCAAAACGACGTGTAGTTGTGGCATCGGCTTGTTCAAACGGCTTAAATACACGTTCTATTTGATGCTCAGACATACCAATACCAGTATCTTTAATTACAAACTCTAGCTTTTGACTTGCTTGTAAATAATGCACACAAATAGACACGCTGCCATTTTCGGTAAATTTAACAGCGTTATTAGCAATGTTTATAAGTATTTGTTTTAAGCGGGTCACATCACTATAAATGGTGCGGGGTAGCGGCAGTTGATAGTCGATATTAAGGGTTAATTGTTTTTCTTGTGCCAGTGGTTGAATAATTGATTCAATGTCGTGCACAAGCTGCACTACGTTTAACGCTGACAAATCAACAGCCAGCTTTTCAGCTTCAATTTTAGATAAATCGAGTATGTTATTTATTAACTCTAGTAAGTGTTTTGAATTACGTAAAATAGTGCTTAGGTGTTGTTTGTCATTCGCTACTTTATCGTTATGTAGTAACTGCTCTGTAAAGCCCATGATGGCCGTGAGCGGCGTGCGTATTTCGTGACTCATGTTAGCTAAAAAACGACTCTTAAGTTGATTAGCTTGCTCAGCTTGGCCAATAGCTAACTCAAGTTGGCTGTTCATAGCTTCAAGTGCTTGGGTACGACTTTCCACTTTATCTTCAAGGTGGTGTTTGTATTCTTCAAGCTGTTGTTGGTAGTGCCTTATTTGATTAACCATGTGGTTAAAGTCGTTAAATAAAACACCTACTTCATCATTTGTATGAGCTGGTAAGTGCACCGACAAATCGCCATCACCAACACGATGACTCGCAGCCCCGAGTAACTCAATTGGGTTAAGTAATAAATTGCGGACCACTACAAAAATTAATATTGGCAGGGTGATCACCGAAATAATAACAATTAAGCCTGTTATTAAACTTATGGCTTTACCTGATTGATAAAGCACCCCTTTGGGAATGGTCGATACGTAATAATATCCGCCGGGCATTTGCACTGCAAAAATCATTCGCTCTATTTTGTCTATGCTTGAGAGTTCAATAGTTGAAAGCATGCCGATATCAGCGAGGTCGTGCACTTGATTAAGTTCGTACTCGCTTATGTATTGGCCACGCATATTGTAATCGGAGCTAAATAAAATTTTCCCGTCTTTAGTCAACATTAAATTAAGCGTGTTGTTATATGGCGCTTCTAAAATACTAGAGTTTAGTATTGAAGGTTCTATATGTATTACAATAAAACCAAGCTGCTGTGGTCGTTTTAAATAGTAATCAACACTATAAATTCGTTGAATAAAATACAAACTAGTGGTGCCATCATCCTTTTGAATCATAAATTGCTGTTTACTTAAATTACTTTGCAATACTTGATTAAAAAACGGGTAGCTTTTAGGCGCTGTTGTTAGGTTGTTAGAGTAGTAGGCATCGCTTTTACCACTGGCTGAAACTAAATTAATGCTAATTATATCGGGATAAGCCTCACTGTAACTGGCAAATACATCCATAAGCGCGCCAAGTTTTCGGGTGTAATTACCGTTGGCACGAATGTCGTTTGCTAAAAAATCACTAAGTACTGGCGAGGTTGAAAGTAGTTTTGCTGTAGAGTGAAAAGAGTCGATATAATTAAATATTTTTTGCTGTTGTTGCTCAACAAAACGGCTCATTATTAAATCAGCTTGTTTTTGTGTTGAATTAGTTACATTGGTGAGCGTAAAGCCACCTAAAAATAGCAGCGGTAGAATAACAAGGGGTGTTATATACCATAATAATCTAATACTTAACTTACTGGTTTTCATGACCAAACGACTTATCCTCCATGCAATCTATCAATAATATGCGTTACGACTTTATTACACAAGCTTGTGGTGGTCTTGGTGGCTAAATTACAATCAGTAGTTGCATGGTATTTAGCTCTGTATTGGTGTTTTTTTATTTTATTAAGTTATTTTAATTTAATAAGTTACATGCTTATAACCGTTATTTTATTGTTCACAAAAGTTTACATAAATTTACATCTTTTAAAGTCATTTTTTTAAAGATAAATGCTATCACTTAAAATTGAATTTTCTAATTTACTCTCAGTTATAAATACTAGTGGGTTAACGCAGGGCTGTTAGCCGGGCCACTAGGTTATATTTTCAAGCAAGGCTTGAAAATTCTAATGGTGTGCAGAGGCTTGGTGTATTGTGTGCTGATTCTATTTATTTGGCTTATTACTGATTTTTTGTACCTCATTTGCAGTTAGGCTTCCCAAAATCCATATTAATAAAAAAGATCAGCTAATAACCAACCATTGATTGTTTATAAGGCCAAGATCAGCGAAAATAGTCTCCAATTACGATTAACATAACGGATCGCATGTGAAGGGCCAATTTAGGGCTTTTCTGATGGTGTGTTGAGCTTTCGAGGTTGCTCTATACCAATTTTATTAAAACAAGATCGTTCTAGCGTATTAAATAACTCACTAACTACGTTAAAAATTATTCATAGAGAATAACTCTATGTGATAATTTCGCCTTGTTATTGCGCTATTTTATTATCGCTATAATAGAACGCTAATTTAATGCAATTGGTATTATTTAAGCCTTGAAAGCTCAGCATACTTAAAGTGGATAATATCCGTATACAAACTAAAAGAACTTTTTTAATGGCAGATCAAAATCTCCTTAGCGAAATTAATAAACGACGAACCTTTGCTATCATCTCTCACCCAGATGCTGGTAAAACAACCATTACCGAAAAAGTATTGTTATTCGGACAAGCTATTCAACGAGCCGGCACTGTAAAAGGCCGTGGCTCTAACCAGCATGCAAAGTCTGACTGGATGGAAATGGAAAAAGAGCGTGGTATATCTGTTACTACCTCTGTAATGCAGTTTCCATATAACAACGCACTTGTTAATTTACTTGATACTCCAGGACATGAAGATTTCTCGGAAGATACTTACCGCACATTAACTGCGGTAGATTCGTGTTTAATGGTTATTGATGCGGCAAAGGGTGTAGAAGATCGTACCCGTAAGCTAATGGAAGTTACACGCCTGCGTACAACGCCAATAGTTACGTTTATGAATAAATGTGACCGTGAAATTCGTGACCCAATGGAAGTGCTTGACGAAGTTGAAACAGAGCTAAATATTGCCTGTGCACCCATTACTTGGCCAATTGGCTGTGGTAAAGAGTTCAAAGGTGTTTATCACATTCATAATGACGAAGCTGTTTTATACAAAACAGGTCAGGGTCATAAAATTCAAGAAGTTCGTACCATTAAAGGTCTTGATAACCCAGAACTTGATATTGCCATTGGTGAAGATTTAGCTGCGCAATTACGCGATGAGCTTGAGCTTGTTATTGGCGCATCAAACGAATTTGATTTAGATCTGTTTTTAGCCGGTGAGCTTTCGCCAGTTTATTACGGTACCGCACTTGGTAACTTTGGTGTTGACCACGTTTTAGATGGTTTAACTAAATGGGCACCAACGCCACTGCCTCGTGAAACCGAAGACAGACTTATTGTTGCAACTGAAGAAAACTTTACTGGTTTTGTATTTAAAATTCAGGCCAACATGGACCCTAAGCACCGTGACCGTATTGCATTTATGCGTATTGTATCGGGTAAGTATAGCCAAGGCATGAAAATGAATCACGTGCGAATTGGCAAGCAAGTGAGCATTTCTGATGCGGTAACCTTTATGGCGGGCGATCGTGAGCGCGCAGCTGACGCTTACGCGGGCGATATTATTGGTTTGCATAACCACGGTACCATTCAAATTGGTGATACGTTCACACAAGGCGAAAAACTTAAATTTAGCGGTATCCCTAACTTTGCGCCTGAATTATTCCGCCGTATTCGTCTTCGCGATCCACTTAAGCAAAAGCAATTATTAAAAGGCTTAGTACAGCTTTCTGAAGAAGGTGCTGTGCAAGTATTTAGACCGCTTATAAACAACGATTTAATTGTGGGCGCGGTAGGTGTACTTCAGTTTGATGTAGTTGTAGCGCGCTTAAAAGCCGAATATAACGTAGATGCTATTTACGAAGGTGTAAACGTAAATACAGCGCGTTGGGTAAGCAGCGACGATGTTAAAAAGTTTGAAGACTTTAAGCGCAAGTGCGAAAGTAATTTAGCACTCGATGGTGGCGATAACTTAACTTACATTGCGCCGAGCCGTGTAAATCTTAATTTATCAGTAGAGCGTTACCCAGAAGTGACATTTAACCACACTCGCGAAAACTAGAATCGACTGACTACAGTTAACTGAAAGCCTGCTTTGGCGGGCTTACAAAGGTAAAAAATATGAATATTCGTACTATTTTAATCGAAAAAGCCATTGCCGCTATGGCGGGCGCAGGCTTACCTGAAGATACAAACCCAGCAGTAACACAAAGCACACGTCCACAATTTGGTGATTACCAAATTAATGCAGCAATGGGCGCGGCTAAAAAAATGAAAAGCAACCCACGTGAGCTTGCGCAAAAAATTATAGATAACCTTGATGTAAGCGATATTGCTCAAAAGACTGAAATTGCTGGCCCAGGTTTTATTAATATTCATTTAAAGCCTGAGTTTTTAGCTCAAAGCGTACAAGCCGCTAACAGTGATGCAAAGCTTGCTGTAAATGAGCATGCTAACCCGCAAAAAGTGGTTGTTGACTATTCATCACCAAACCTTGCTAAAGAAATGCACGTAGGCCATTTACGTTCAACCATTATTGGTGACTCAATTGTGCGTGCGCTTGAATTTAGAGGCGATACGGTTGTACGTCAAAATCACATGGGTGATTGGGGCACGCAATTTGGTATGTTAATCGCGCATTTAGAAGATCAAATTAGCCAAGGTGTTGATTTAGATTCTGTAGCGCTTGCTGATTTAGAAACCTTTTACCGCGATGCTAAAAAACGCTTTGACGACGAAGAAGGCTTTGCTGATAAAGCACGTAATTACGTTGTTAAATTACAAGGCGGCGATGCGCATTGTGAAAAACTTTGGAAACTGTTTATAGCTACCTCAGTTAAGCATTCTGAAGAAGTATACAAGCGTTTAAATGTAACACTTACTCAAGCCGATATTATGGCTGAAAGCGCATACAACGCAGAACTTAACGATATTATTAGCCTACTTAAAGATAAAAATATTGCAGTAGAGTCGCAAGGCGCGCAAGTTGTGTTTTTAGATGAGCTTGCCAACAAAGATGGTGAACCATCTGCGTTTATCGTACAAAAATCTGGCGGTGGTTTTTTATATGCAACAACAGATTTAGCGGCATGTGATTATCGTTCAAATAAATTAGGTGCTGATCGTATCTTAATTTTTGTAGATGCACGTCAAAACCTACACTTTAATCAAGTAGAGCTAACAGCGCGTAAAGCAGGTTTACTACGAGACGAAACAAGTTACGAGTTTTGCCCGTTTGGAACCATGATGGGCGCCGATAACAAACCATTTAAAACACGTACTGGCGGCACAGTAAAACTTGCTGACTTATTAGAAGAATCAATTAACCGTGCAGCTGCAAAACTAGCTGAACGTGAATCGGATTTAAGTGATAGCGATCGCAGCGAGATTGCACGTAAAGTAGGTATTGGCGCAGTTAAATACGCCGACCTTTCTAAGCACCGTACCAGTGATTACATTTTTAACTGGGACAGCATGCTAAGCTTTGAAGGCGCAACCGCTCCTTACTTACAATATGCTTATACACGTATACGCAGTATTTTCCGTAAGTCAGGCGTTGATGCAGCTACATTAAATTCAGATGTTGCAATTATTGAGCCTCAAGAAAAAGCACTAGCACTTAAGCTACTACAGCTTGAAGAAGTACTTGATTTAATGATCAGCGAAGCAACACCGCACGTACTATGTGGTTACTTATATGAGCTAGCAAGCTTATACATGACATTTTACGAAGCCTGCCCAGTACTTAAAGAGGGCGTAGAGCCAAGCGTGCGCGATAGCCGTTTAGTGTTGTGTAATTTGGTTTCTAAAACATTAGAAACGGGATTGGATTTGCTAGGTATTGAAGTTATGGAGCAAATGTAATCACCGTCGTATTTTAACCTAATACTGCGTTATCCAATCCGACTTACCCTAATCACATACAAACCGTATGCTCATAGGGATAAGCCGGATTGGACGCCTTGTCTTAGGCTAAACTACTTAGGTGAACCGTCTGCTGCGTGTAGTTCGCTTTGACTGCGTTGTCGTGCACTTCTACACTTGTAGATATCTGAGTTGTGTAGTTTACGTTGTAGGTTGGGTTGAGTGAAACGAAACCCAACGATACGCCTGATACTCGGTGTTATTGCTATCGCATGCACCTGAATCTTAATATTTGTTATTACTCAACATCTAATGTTTTAAGCTCGCTACTCTAAGCTCTTTTCTAAGGCTTTATTTAAAGGACTTGTTATGAAACTCGAAGATATCCGCCGTGAATACCTGCAAGACGCGTTAAGCGAAGATAACTTGCAAGATGATCCATTCAAGCAGTTTGAAACATGGCTTGAGCATGCAGTGGCAAGCCAGTTACCCGACCCAACTGCGATGGTTGTAGCAACTGTTGATGAAACAGGTCAGCCTTCACAGCGCATTGTGCTTTTAAAGCATCTGGATGATAACGGTTTTGTATTTTTTACCAATACAGGTTCGCGTAAAGCGCAAGAGCTTAAAGGTAATAACAAAATATCGCTGCACTTTCCGTGGCACCACATGGAACGCCAAGTTATTGTGTATGGCGAGGCTAAACCATTACCTACATCTGCCGTGGCAAAGTACTTTTTATCTCGTCCTAAAGAAAGCCAATTAGCTGCGTGGGCGTCAGCGCAAAGTCGTCCGGTGTCATCACGTAAAGTACTCATGGAAACCTTCGCCAACATGAAAAGTAAGTTTGCTAAAGGTGAAATTCCATTACCTGATTTTTGGGGCGGATATTGTGTAGTACCCACTAAAATTGAGTTTTGGCAAGGTGGGGCGCATCGTTTGCATGACCGCTTTATGTACCAGCGTCAAGCAGATAATAGCTGGCAAGTTACGCGCTTAAATCCTTAATAAATAGATGAGTAAGTAACCGTGCAATTTATTGACTCTCATTGCCACCTCGACTTTAGCGAGTTTGATTCGAATCGTGAATCGCTCATAAACGAGTGTGTAGCAAAGGGAGTTAGTCAGTTTGTTGTGCCGGGTATTACGCTTGCTCAATCGCATACTCTCATAAAACTCAAAGCAACTTACCCAAGTATAAAAATAGCCGCAGGGCTACATCCTTACTTTTTAGAGCAACATAAAGAATCGCACATAGAAGCGTTATTTGAATTCGCGACTGCAAATAAGCATCAGTTGGTAGCTATTGGGGAGTGCGGACTTGATCGAAGTATTGAAAACCTTCCTAAACAAACTTATTTATTTGAGCAGCAAATAGGGCTTTCTAATGAGCTTAACTTACCGCTCATTGTGCATCATAGGCAAAGCCATGATTTAATTGCGCAATCGTTTAAGCGGTGTAAGCCAAAAAACGGGGGAGTGATTCATGCCTTTTCGGGCTCACTTCAACAAGCGCAGTACTATATTAAGCAGGGTTTTAAGCTTGGCGTAGGCGGCGTTATTACCTATGATCGCGCAGTTAAAACACGCGCTGTTATTGCTGCTATTGAGCCAGAGCACTTAGTGCTTGAAACCGACTCACCTTCAATGCCGTTAAGCGGTTATCAAGGTGAAGTTAACACGCCACTGCATATACCTGATGTATTTAACGCGTTATGTGATTTAAAGCCACATAGTGAAAGAGGGACGCTTGCAAAGCAGCTTTACGATTCTTGTTCAGATGTTTTTTGCATATAGCGATTTACCTGCCAACGTTTTAATCCACGCCCTAACTGCCACGTAAAAATACATGCAATCACTAGCATTAATAGTACCTGTCGACCTAAGTCATGAAAATGATTATGGCTGTCGGATATTGCGGCGCGAGTTAAATAAGTAACAGACACAAAGCCTATAGGGCGGTCATCATCGCTTATAACGGGTTCCATAAAAGGTGTTTTTAGTTTACTAATACCCGGTGTAGAGTCAGGGAGTTGTCCATAAATATGATGTGACTGCCAATTGTCACTGCTAGCAATTAAAAT
The DNA here is from genome assembly GCF_000238895.1 of Pseudoalteromonas sp. BSi20429. Taxonomy (NCBI): domain Bacteria; kingdom Pseudomonadati; phylum Pseudomonadota; class Gammaproteobacteria; order Alteromonadales; family Pseudoalteromonadaceae; genus Pseudoalteromonas; species Pseudoalteromonas sp. BSi20429. The sequence goes on from NZ_BADV01000023.1 coordinate 119,771, forward strand.
GCCTTGTTGATCATAAATAGTCGCAGAAAGTACAAATTCATCTTTACTTATATCGTTACAAATGGCGTTGAGCTGTGGTTTGTTTTTTTCAATAAGCGGTGTTTTAACATTTAAAGCCATAAACTGAGTGAGGCTTTTTGCCGTGCTATCGGCACTATCATAAAGTAACTGATGACTCTGAAAACTACTATTAACACCTACCCAGCTTAGTAATACAAAACAACCAGCCGCTAGTATTAAGCGAACAAGTCGTTTTCTTTGAGAAGCAGTAATAGGGTTTTTAATATGGTTATTTTTCATAGTCACCGTTTATGCTACTGACAGCATTTTGATTTGATGTTACAACTACACTAACTATAACCTTAAACCCCACCTGATGGCGAATTTAGTGTTGAGAATACCAATTATGATATGCCAATTATCAGGAAAATAAAAATAAACACGGAGATCCCATGTCGCAAATCAACATGGCACAGCAAGCTGCTGAGCAACCATTACAACACTTAACTCTAAATAAATGGTTTAGCTATAGTGGTGGTGTATTTACACCTCTCAATTATATACCAAACAAAGCATTAGGGTTATTTAGCATCGCATTTGCGGGTGATTTTGAAGAAAAACACATTGTTAGCATTATTGATTTTTTAGCTACGCATAACCAAACAGTCAGTGCTATATGTCAATATCAACCAGATTTAGGGTTAGCTCCAGCACTGTGTTTTTACGCGCAAAACTCCGATCAAGCTATAAACCCGTTAGTACTACAAGAGTTTTCAAACACTCTAGATTGTCAATTAGTGCAAGTTGCTACTGCGCCTAATTTATATGAGCCTGGTTTATTGGTTATGGATATGGATTCAACTGCAATAACTATTGAGTGCATAGACGAAATAGCACGGCTTGCGGATGTTTACGACGAAGTTGCCTCTGTAACCGCACTTGCAATGGCGGGTAAACTTGATTTTAGCGAGAGTTTAAATCAGCGCGTAGCTAAACTGGCTGGTGTTGAAAAAAGCTTAATTGAAGAGCTAAAAAGTGCATTGCCACTCATGCCGGGTATTAAAGTGCTGTGTCAAATTCTAAAACAGCATGACTGGTATTTAGCAATTGCATCAGGTGGTTTTGTACCGTTTGCAGAGCGCGTTCAAGAGCTTATTAATTTAGATGAAGTGCACGCTAATGTACTCGAATTTAAAGACGATAAACTAACCGGTAAAGTACTGGGTACAATTGTAGATGCACAACAAAAAGCAATTATTCTAGAGTCGTTACAACATAAACTAGGGCTTGAGAAGTCGCAAACAGTTGCTATTGGCGATGGCGCAAACGATTTAATCATGATGGCTAAAGCTGGCCTAGGTGTAGCAGTGCATGGCAAACCTAAAGTAGTTGAGCAAGCACAAGCGGCTATTTGTGAAGGGTCATTATTGCAATTGCTGTATATGTTGGCTATTCCGTTAGATAGAGAGCCCGCTCTTTAAAGTTGTTTAAGTTAAACCGCTTAGCGTAAGCGGTTTAACCAGATTAGTTTACGGCGGCCCATTTGTTCAACTTGCTCTTTTTTAAGCTCTAAATGGCTTAGAGCTTCTTCAGTTATATCTACTACGTCCCCCACGCCTGCAACAGCCCATAATGCTTCTTCTAAATCTTTTGCTTTATGCATTGCATATTGGCTTACGTATTTAAGCTCATTAGATAGGTAGTCAGTATCGGGGCGACCTGTGCGCGAAATATACAAACGCATCACAAATATAAGTTGTGATGTAATGCCTTTACTAATTTGTTTATAAAAGCTTGAGTAGTCTTCACCTAAAGCGCATTGGCTAACAATAGCCTCTTCAATTTTGCCCTTACGAGGGTCGAAATTAATAGCGAGTGTAAAAGCAAGCGGTGCATCTTGGCGACTGCGATCTTTAATATTAGGCGTTATTACATTAATAATTTGCTCTTCGGTAAGAATACTCGAAAAGTCAGTTTTGTTACCTAATAAGCCAAAGTTTTGCAAAATAACATGCATAGGACTGGCGTATAAGCCATAACCAATTGCACCTGTTTTAAAGTGTGCAGCTTCTTTGTGTAAATACAGCGGAAATTGGCATACACTTTTTGTAACCATATTTCTAAGCGCGGTAGATAGGCCTTCTACTTTTGGTGCTTCTTCAGATACTTTAAGTTTGTCTTTATTACCTTCTATCAACTGAGTAAAAAAGGTTACGCCAGCATGGGGTAAATCAGCAATACGATTCGCTTTTAGGTTAATAGTAGTGAATGACTTACTAATGGCCATTATTTCGTACTTTAGTTCGCTAAGTTTATGCTTTTTAGTTATTTTTTGAAGCTCAGAAAATGTTAAAAGTACTATGTCGCCTTTTTTAAATGTGACTGGTTGCTCGCACTCTAACTGCAACCCCATTACAGAAAAGTCACGTGTATAACCGTTAAATACTTCATCATTAATAGTGACGCTAACCGGTGTTTTATAAAGGTAGCGCTTATGCGAGCGTAAATTTACGTATTCAAGTGGCACAATATCTAAATAAGGTGGCGTTTTATGTTTTGCGTGGCCAAAATGTTTAAGCTGATTTACTAACGCTTTATCAAAAGTAAGTTGTTTATAATCTGCTTGCTCTGTTTTATTGCCAATACTTGTAAGTACAACAATATATTTAACGTCTTTTATAAGGCCTTTAACTCGAGGGGAAGGCGGCTTGTTGAGTTTTTCAATATTAGCGCCAGCACTATTAGGTAATGAAAGCGGTATAAAAGAATCATCTGGATGACTTGGCATTATTTGTATTTTAAAGCACTGCCAACTTTCTTTTTGGCTACCAAAACCTAAAAATAGATCACGTAATTTAGGGTTATTATTTAGCTCAGTTCGTGTCGCAGAGTAATAGTAAATTTTACCCGATGATATATGTGTAAATGTATAGAGGTAATCTTCTTTGACCGCGGTAATTTGGGTTAGTAATTGTGTAATGCGCTGATGATTGAGTATATTGTACAAACACGGTGTTTTTCTTTCATCGGTAAAATAGCGCTGGATAAAAATATTATTTTCAGTAGTAAGGCTAAGGCTTGGGTAATACTGTTCATCTTTTTTGCTTAAAAATACATATAAAGACGTTACACGAGGGATGTAGTATTGCTCATACCCCTTTGATACTACAGCATCGAGCGTGTTATCTAAATTTACTTTATAACGACGTTTATTACCGTGAATAAAGCTTTCTAAAAAGTCATTAAAGGCATCGTTATTTTCGATATAAGTGCGTTTTAAGCGAATGTGGTTGTATTCACGAGAGATATTTTCAACGGCAACAACCTCGTATTGAATACCGTTTTTTAGGCCAAGTTCAAAGTCTTGTTCAAGGCCTACCAAGCGCATTGCTATTAGTTCACCTTTTTTTATAGAGTAGCGCGTTGCAAGCTTAACTTTACAACCGCTTAAAGATATATCTGAGGTGCTAGCAGCAATGTTCTTTTTATCTTTGTAATCAATAGTTACTTTTATTGAGTAATTCATCCGTTCTTCACGGCGGCTCTCGTAAGAGGCAAACTTAATGACTTCAGTGCTTAAGTTACTTTCTGATTCTTGTAGTTCTGATTTTTCGGCGGCTTGTTTTTGTAATACGCGGTGGTTATTTTCTGTATTCATTACGGCTTCGTAAACGGCTAGGGTATATTCACCATGCTGTTTAAGTGCTTTTTCAAACACTTCAATGGCTGTGTCATCCATAAAGTGCTGTTTACCGTTATGCTCATACGGTTTTACTTGGCCCGTCACTAATCCACGAAGATCAACAAAGCGTGCCACTGGCTGAGATAAGCGTGACATTTCCATTTTCATCAAAAATTGCTCAGGTTTGGTTAACCCAGCGGTTTTTGATTTGAAAATTAGGTCAAATTTAGCATTGCCTAAATATGTTTTTAACTCATTCACGAGGTCTTCGTGTTTGAGCATTATGTCATCAGCCATTTATAAAACCATCACCGTCTAATTGAAAAAGTAGGTATACTGTTAAGTCCATTTATTAGAAGTTCAATAAACGTTAAATCGCGCTATGTTGTTAATATAGGTACAATTATTTTAGTTACTACTGTTTAGCTCTTGTTATTATGTGTTATATGCCATTTTGTTGGCAAGTTACTTTAAACTATTTCAAAGCAAAAAGTATGCCCTAAATTATAGCTAAAAAGAAACACCATGTGTATTTAATGATTGTGACGCTAGATTTTTACGCAGGCAAGAGTTTGTTGCTAAGTAAATGCTTGAAGTGGCAAAATAAGTTGTTAACAGTAAATGTTTTTAAAATTAGAGAATCGTAGATAAGGTTATAAATGACTAAAGCGGCAAAAATAGAGTTTGTGTGTACAGAATGTGGCATGAACTACCCACGTTGGCAGGGTCAATGCCGCTGCGGTGCGTGGAACACATTAGCAGAATTTAAACCTTCAGCAGGGCAGAGTAAAAAAGCGTCAGTTCGAGCAAGTGTAGGTGGTTATGCTGGCGGTGCTGGTGGCGGCTCTAAAAAAATTAATGATATTGCTACGTCAGAGGCAGAAAAACAGCTGACAGAAATTGGCGAGCTCGATCGTGTGCTAAGCGGTGGTGTAACTACCGGCTCTGTTAATATAATTTCGGGTGATCCAGGTGCTGGTAAAACAACCTTGCTATCTGACCTAGTCGCGAGAATGTCACAACGTATGCCGTCACTTTACTGTACGGCCGAGGAGTCATTATCGCAGTTTAAAAACAGGGTAAATCGTTTAAAGTTAAACTATAACCCTGACGAGCTTTATTTACTTTCAGAAACCAGTGTTGAAACCATCATTGAAGAGCTCGAGAAAAATAAAATTAAGTTTGCTGTTATTGACTCTATTCAAGCGGTTGTAACCGAAACGGCAAATGGTAGCCCAGGTTCCCCTTCGCAAGTAAAAAGTGCCGCCCAAGCATTGACTCAATACTGTAAGCAAAATGATGTAACCATGTTCATTATTGCTCATGTAAATAAAAATAACGAAATAGCAGGTCCTCAAACACTTGTACATATTGTCGATGCGCTTTTACACATAGACACCAATGATGGGCAAATTCGAACCCTTAGGGCAAATAAAAACCGCTTTGGTGATATAGATACCGTTGGCATTTTTAAAATGTGCGAACGCGGTATGTTGAGTGTTGATAACCCGAGCGAAATATTTTTATCGGGGTCTACAACCGACTCGCCAGGCTCTACAATTACCTGTATCCGTAAAGGTAATCGAAATTTACTACTTGAAATTCAATGTTTAACTACGGAAACCGAGGCGGAATTTCCGCAGCGTGTTTGCGTTGGTTTAAACATGAACCGCATAAAAATGCTGACTGGCATATTACGAAAACACACTAAAACCAAAATATTCCACGATACGTTTTTTAATATTGTGGGTGGCCTAAGAATAGATGAAACAGAAACTTGTATTGATTTAGCATTAGTAACCGCGTTACTTAGCAGCTTAAACGAATTTGTTGTGCCTCGTACCACGTGTATTATGGGCGAACTCAGCTTAAATGGCGATGTACGCCCAATTGACAGTGGCGTACCACGTGTTAAAGAAGCGGCACAACATGGTTTTACAGAAATATATATTCCATTTCGTAATTACCATAAGTCGATGGAAGGGCTGGGCGCTAAAATTACCCCAGTTAAAACAGTACATGAGTTGCTTAGTTTAATTAATTAATACTTACGGGTGTTAATGTGTAATGTTACTCTTAATAAAACTCGGTTTACACAAAGAATAGAATAAGGAAATAACATGAAAAAGTTAGTAATAGTTGCAGCGATTGTAGCTGCGGGCGTTGGTGGCGTGAGCTATGCAAATTATGTAGCTACACAAGAAGTGCGTGCAGAAGTAGATAAGCAACTTGCTTTAGTAAGCGAGCAAACTGGCGCTACATTTAAATACGCTGGTTTATCGGCAAGTGTTATTTCAAAAAGCGTAGAAATAACAAACATGGAAGTAATAAGCCCAGAGGGCGACAATGTTGCTAATATTCAAAGCATTGAAATAACAGGTTACGAGCCAGATAAAATATCACCGCATACATCATTTGATGTAAAAAGCTTTCAGTTTGATAAAGACTTTGTTTCAAAATTACCTGCTGATACAAACGAAATGCTCGCGTCGGCAAGTTACGACTTACATTCATCACTTGATTACGATGAAGAGTCTGGCAATAGTGATGTAGTAGTTAAGCTTGATGCAAAAGACATTGTTAGTTTTAATATGGATATGGGCTTGGCTAATTCAAAAGCATTAATGGATGCTTCATTGGCGATTAGTAAAGCGCAGCAAGAAGCGGGTAACCAGCCACTTACTTATGAGCAAGAGTTACAGCAGCAAACACTTGTTATGCAAGCAATGAGTAAGTTAGAGCCGCGCAATGTTAGCTTTGCCTTAAATAACCAAGGTAAGTTAAAAGACTTACTATCAAGCGAGCTTGAAAAGCAAGGCATGACGCTAGAGCAAATGGAAATGATGTTAGAGCAGCAGTTACAACAAGCTCCTGTAACTGAAGATATTGCAGAAGCTTTAACCAGCTTTGCGAAAGGTTTAAATTCATTCAGTGTGTCAGCAAAGCTACCTGAAGGTAAAACTATGATGGAAATTAACCAACAAGTTATGATGCTAGTAGGGCAACCTGAAGAGCTAGTTAAGTTTATTAACTTAGAAGTTAAAGGTGATTAAGCCTTAGTTTTGTATTAATAAAGGCGCCAATTGGCGCCTTTATTATTTTGTGTTGTTATAAGCAGTTAATAACTCTGATTGCTAAAGCAGTTTGCTTTTATGATATTGGTGATTGTTTGTTGTGATGGTTTTATTTTTTCCATCGCTAAAAACTCATCAGGCTGATGCGCTTGGTTAATTGAGCCAGGGCCCATTACGATTGTTTCACAACCGAGTTGCTGGATAAACGGCGCTTCAGTGCAATAATTTACCGCGACCGCTTTCTGCCCCGCTATTTTTTCAGCCATTTTAACTAAAGCACTGTCGGTGCTACCACTAAATGCCGGGATTGGTTCATGTAAATCAATAACGCTCACCGCATTTGGGTATTGCTGATTTATCTCTTTTGTTGCATCAAGCACTAATGCTTGTAGTTCTTGTACACTTAAACCTGGTAATGGGCGCATATCTATATGCATTTCACAGCAACCACAAATTCTATTCGCATTATCGCCACCATGAATATTACCTAAGTTTAATGTTGGATAAGGAATTTCAAAGTGATTTATTGAATACTTATGCTTTAATTGCTCTTTTAAGATCATCAATTTTGTAATCACTTTATGCATTACTTCAATGGCGTTAAGGCCACGTTCGGGATCTGAGCTATGCCCAGAGCGACCAACCACTCTTATTGCTGTACTCATATGGCCCTTGTGCATAAATACTGGCGTCATATCAGTAGGTTCGCCAATTATACAGCGTGCAGGTTTTAAATTAGGGTGCTTACATATTTGCTGTGCACCTGCCATAGTTGTTTCTTCATCGGCAGTGGCGAGTATTAAAATAGGTTGAGTTTGATGCTTTTCATCAAGTTCACTAATCGCTTGTAATACAAAAGCAAAAAAACCTTTCATATCAATGCTTCCTAGCCCGTACAATTTATTGTCTAGTTCGGTAAGTTTAAACGGATTGTGGTTCCAGCGGCTGTCATCAAAAGGCACTGTATCTGTGTGGCCCGCAAGCATTAACCCGCCATCGCCTTTTCCACGCTTTGCTAATAAATTAAAGCGGCCTTTACCTCCTTCTAATTCAATAATTTCACACGTAAAACCGAGTGTTTCGCACCACCTCGCAAGGAGTTCAATTACGTTTTTATTGCTCATACACAAGCTGTCTTCAATTGCACTAATAGAAGGGGCTGCAATCAATTGTTGATACATAGAAATAAACGAAGGCAAAGGCATAAAAAAATCCAAAATTATTATTCAATTTAATTGCATAACAATATAAAAGTATTTATGATGAATATCAATTCACTTTTTAAGCATAAATATATTAAAGTAAAGCTATGAAAATAATGCGACGATAATCTACAAATTCATTAAATTAAGTCTTAATTTAGCGTCTTAGCTAGTTTAAGCGAACAACATATATATTCAGCAGTAAATTTTAAAATAACGAGTAATCAATGAATGTAGTTATTATTGGCGCAAGCGGTTATAGCGGCGCAGAGTTAGCAAGCTTAGTTGCTAATCATCCAAACCTTACCTTAACAGGCTGTTATGTATCTGAGGGTAGCTTAGATAAAAATAAATTACTAAGTGATTTATACCCAGAGCACCTTGGCTTACTAGATTGTCCTTTACTTCCTCTTAGTGCATCAGCTTTTGATGACATTCAAAGTGATGCTGACTATGTGTGTTTATGTACCGATCACAAAGTAAGTGTTGATTTAGCGCCTCAATTTTTAGCTATGGGTAAAAAAGTATTTGATTTATCTGGTGGCTATCGCCTAGCAAATAATGATGATTACGTTACTTACTATGGTTTTGAGCATCAACACCCAGAGCTTTTAAATGAAGCGGCTTACGGTTTAGCTGAGTGGAACCATGATGCTATTGCTAACGCAAAGCTAATTGCTGTTGCAGGCTGTTACCCAACAGCGGCGCTCAATGCACTTAAACCGCTTAAACAAGCAGGCTTATTGAGCAGCGAAAGTATTATTATTAATGCCGTTTCGGGTGTTACGGGTGCCGGGCGTAAAGCGAGTGTAGGAACACATTTTTGTGAGGTATCGCTTGCACCTTATGGTTTGTTTAACCATCGCCACGGTCCTGAAATTGAACAACACCTTGGCCACAAAGTATTATTTACACCGCATCTAGGTAGCTTTGCGCGCGGTATTTTAGAAACTATTTATGTACAACTTAAGCCTGGCGTTACCAAGGAAAACGTTGCATCTGCTTATCAAGTGCTTGCTAACGAACCATTAATTCGTTTGTTAGGCGATAAAATACCTTCAATTAAAGGTGTTGCTAAGCAACCATTTGTTGATATTGGCTGGCAGCAACAAGGCACGCAGTTAATTGTAATGTCTGCCATTGATAACTTATTAAAAGGCGCTGCTGGACAAGCTTTGCAGTGTATTAATATTTCTATGAATTTAGATCACACTACGGGCTTAAAAGGAGCGTTTTAAATGAGTAAAAAAACGTGGGTTATTAAACTCGGTGGTGCAGTACTTAATACAGAAAATGCAGCAAAAGCGTTATTTGACGTGCTAAGCGAGCAAAAAAATGATGAGTTTGTCATTGTTCATGGCGGTGGTTCTTTAGTAGATACATGGCTAAAGCAAGCGGGTTTTGCTAGTGCTAAACACCAAGGTTTACGTATTAGTCCAGCAGAGCAAATGCCTTATATAGTGGGTGCGCTTGCAGGTTGCGCTAATAAACAATTAATGACTCAAGCTATAAGCGCAGGGCATAAGCCTGTCGGCTTAAGTCTTTTTGAGGCAGGTGTGACTGCAACCCAAAAATTAAAAGCGCTTTGCTTAGTGGGTAAATGCACAAGTAACGACGATTCTATCATCAATGATTTACTTAGAATTTCTCGTTTACCAATTGTTAGCTCTATCGGCTTTGATGAACAAGGCTTGTGGTACAACGTAAATGCAGATGAAGCTGCAGCGGCTATTGCCAGTAATTTAAATGCAGAACTAATTTTTATGACGGATGTAGAAGCGGTACTTGACGCAAATAAACAACCGTTACATCAACTTGACACAAAACACATTGATACTTTAATTACAGATGGAGTAATTGTGGGCGGGATGGAGGTCAAAGTTAAGACCAGCCTTCACGCTGCCCAACATTTACGACGCGGTGTGTATATTTCCAGCTGGCAAAAGCCAGGAAATTTAACTGCTCTGCTGCAAGGCGAGCATGTCGGAACAAAGATTACACCATAGGTTTATTATGTTTGAGAATTTTTTAACAGGTTTAGAATTAGACCAAGAAGGCGCACTTAATTTATTAAAGTTAGCGCAAGATATAAAAGCAAAGCCAGAAAAATACAGCCAAGTATTATCGGGTAAATCAATCGTAACATTGTTTGAAAAGCAAAGTTTACGTACACGTTTATCGTTTGATATAGGTATTAATCGCCTTGGTGGTCATGCTGTTTATTTAGATCAGCAAAATGGCGCTATGGGTGCACGTGAATCAATTAAAGATTTTGCACTTAATATCTCTACTTGGGCCGACGGTATTGTGGCGCGTGTAAATCAGCACAGCACATTAACCACGTTAGGTGAATATTCATCGGTACCTGTGGTAAATAGCTTGTGTGACTTGTACCACCCTTGCCAAGCACTTGCTGATTTTTTAACACTTCAAGAAGTACATGGCGATGTGAGTCAGCTTAAAGTAGCTTACTTAGGTGAGGGCAATAACGTAACTCATTCATTGATGTTACTTGCCGCAACGCTAGGTACTGACTTTGTTGCTGTAACACCAAAAGGGTGTTCGCCAGATTCACAAATACTTAAAAAAGCAGAACAAATTGCAGCAATGAATGGCGCATCAGTCATGGTGAGCGATAGAGTTGAAGCTGCGGTTGGTGCAAACGTTGTATACGCAGATACATGGGTATCAATGGGTGATACAACGCCGCTTGAGCAAGTAAAAGAAAAATACATGCCTTATCAATTAAACCAGGCATTGCTAGAACAAACAGGTGCGACTACGGTATTACATTGCCAACCGGCACACCGTGAATTTGAAATTACCTCTGAGGTAATGGATGGTCCAGCATCAAAAATCATTCAACAAGCAGAGAATCGCATGCATGCGCAAAATGCTCTGCTAGTTACATTACTAAATCCAAATTTTGTTAAGGAACACCTATGAGTTCAATTAAAAAAGTCGTTTTAGCCTATTCTGGTGGTCTTGATACGTCGGCTATCGTGCCATGGTTAAAAGAAAACTACGGCTGTGAAGTAATCGCGTTTGTTGCAGATGTAGGTCAAGGCGCTGAAGAACTTGAAGGCGTAGAAGCTAAAGCAATTGCCTCTGGTGCATCTGAATGTTACGTAGTTGACTTAAAAGATGAAATGGTAAGTGATTACATTTACCCAACACTTAAAACAGGCTCAATTTACGAAGGTACTTATTTATTAGGTACGTCTATGGCGCGCCCAATTATTGCTAAAGCACAGGTCGAAATTGCGCGTAAAGTAGGTGCTGATGCACTTTCTCATGGTTGTACTGGTAAAGGTAATGACCAAGTTCGTTTTGAATCATGTTTTGCAGCACTAGCCCCTGATTTAAAAGTAATTGCGCCATGGCGTGAGTGGGACTTATCGAGCCGTGAATCATTACTTGATTACTTAGCAGAGCGTGACATTCCGTGTTCAGCATCTGCTACAAAAATTTATAGCCGTGATGCTAACGCATGGCATATTTCGCACGAAGGTGGTGAGCTTGAAGACCCATGGTGTCAACCAACTGAACAAGTATGGACTTGGACTAACTCTCCAGAGCAAGCACCAGATAAATCAGAACTAGTAACATTAAAAGTTGTTGAAGGCGAAGTGGTTGCTGTAAATGGCGTAGAGCTTAAACCTTACGATTGTTTAGTTAAATTAAACGATATTGCATCGCCTCATGGTGTTGGACGTGTTGATATTGTAGAAAATCGTTTAGTTGGCATGAAGTCACGCGGTTGTTATGAAACGCCAGGCGGCACAGTCATTATGGCAGCGCTTCAAGCCATTGACGAGCTAGTGCTTGATAAAGCAAGCCGTAAGTGGAAAGAAGTACTCGGTGGCGAGTTCTCGCATTTAGTATACGACGGCCGTTGGTTTACGCCTCTTAAAGATTCTATTTTAGCCGGTGCTGAAGCACTTTCTAAAGTGGCAACAGGTGAAGTGGTACTTAAGCTATACAAAGGCCAAGTAACTGCAGTTCAAAAGCAGTCACCAAATAGCTTATACAGCGAAGCATTTGCTACATTTGGCGAAGATGATGTGTACGACCAATCACACGCTGAAGGCTTTATTCGTTTATTCTCGCTTTCAAGCAGAATTTCAGCACTCGCTAAAAAGTAATTTATTACGCCCCTTATAAAAGGGGCACTACAGGGTTTGGAGAGATTTCATGGCATTATGGGGCGGACGTTTTTCTACGGGTCCAGATGAGGCGTTTAAGCAATTTAACGACTCTCTTCCCTTTGACTACCAGTTAGCAGAGCAAGATATTATTGGCTCTGTGGCATGGGCTGGTGCACTAGAGCAGGTAAGTGTACTTTCAAGTGACGAGCACACAAGATTAGTGGCTGCATTAAATGAGCTGCTTGAAGAAGTTAAAGCAGATCCACAAGCGGTAGCTACTTCAGGTGCAGAGGATATTCATTCACATGTTGAAGCAGCTCTAATTGAAAAAGTAGGTGATTTAGCTAAAAAATTACATACAGGCCGAAGCCGTAATGACCAAGTTGCCACCGACTTTAGATTGTGGTGCCGTGATACGGCTGACCATTTACTAGATGCTATTGCACAGCTTAAAGGCGAGTTTGTAGCGCTTGCAGAGCGAGAGCTTGGCACAATATTACCAGGTTACACGCACTTACAGCGCGCACAACCAGTATTATTTAGCCACTGGTGTATGGCGTATGTAGAGATGCTAGAGCGTGATGAAAGCCGCTTGCAAGATGCTAAAGCGCGCATGAATTTTTGCCCATTAGGCAGTGGTGCATTAGCAGGTACAGCTTATCCGATTGATCGCCAAGCATTAGCGCATGGGCTAGGTTTTACAGCGGCTACAAAAAACAGCCTTGATGGTGTATCTGATCGTGATTTTGTTTTAGATCTTTTAAGTTGTGCGTCTATTTCGATGATTCACTTATCTCGTATGTCAGAGGATTTGATTTTTTATAATTCGGGTGAAGCCGGATTTATAGAGCTTGCTGATAACGTAACATCAGGCTCATCGCTCATGCCTCAGAAAAAAAATCCTGATGCACTCGAGCTTATTCGCGGTAAAACCGGACGTGTGTTTGGTGCATTTAGCGCTATGATGATGACGTTAAAAGCGCTGCCACTTGCATACAATAAAGATATGCAAGAAGACAAAGAAGGGCTATTCGACGCTATGCCAACATGGCTTGCATGTATTCATATGGCGCAAGCATGTATTAAAGGCGTTAAAGTAAACGGCGATAAGACACTTGCTGCAGCAAAAGGAGGGCATGCAAATGCCACCGAACTTGCTGATTACTTAGTTGCTAAAGGTGTGCCATTTAGAGAAGGGCATCACATTGTAGGTGTACTTGTACAGCTTGCGATTAGCGAAGGTAAAACGCTTGAAGAGCTATCGCTTGAACAGTACAAATCAGTAAACACTGTATTTGAAGACGATGTTTACCCAGTACTTGAAATTGATGCATGTATAAAAGCACGTAAAGCCCTTGGTGGGACGTCTATTGAACAAGTAACGAATGCTGTTAAAGAAGCCAAAAAAAAACAGCAAATAACGGTACGTGATGCAAATTTAGATGATGTAGAAGCAATTGCCACGCTTATACAGCATTGGGCAACGGTAGGTGAAAATCTGCCTCGTGCAAAAAGTGATATGGTGCACTCAATTAACGAGTTTGCAGTAACAGAAATAAATGGAAAAGTGTCGGGCTGTGCGTCGTTATACATTTACGATACCGGCCTTGCTGAAATACGCTCATTGGGTATAGACCCAAAAAGTAAAGTGTCGGGGCAGGGTAGACAGCTTGTAGATCATCTACTTACTAAAGCCAAAAAATTGGCACTTAACCGAGTTATTGTATTAACACGCGTACCAGATTTTTTTGAACAACAACGTTTTACTTTTTGTAGCAAAGACTCTTTGCCTGAAAAAGTAATGAAAGATTGTGAACTTTGCCTTCGTAAAGAAAATTGTGACGAAGTAGCAATGGAATATATTTTGAAGCTAAGTACACGTGCGGAGATCCCGTGTAAATACGTAGCTTAAACTCCCTGGATACAAAAAACGTACGGTTATCCCTGTGCGTTTTTTTATGTTTGTAGTAAACTGGTCGGAGCTGTTTGGTTTGATTATATAAGTATGTTTTGAGTGAGTTTTAAGGTGTCAAAAAAAGTTGGCACATTGGTTGCTTTGTATAAGGTAGATAGCAAAATAGCTATCACTACTTTAAACAGGTGATGCATTTATCTACATAATAATGTGGTTAAAAGTTGCACCAAATATAATTAAAACTTTTACAAGGATCAATCACATGCAAGTTTCAGCTAATAGCCAAGTACAAATGCAAGCATACAATAAAACACAACAATTAAAGCCTGCAATGGAACAAACTGCTAGCCCTAAAACCCTGCAATCTGATACAGTAAGCTTCTCTCAAGAGGCTATGAGTGCTGCTAGCGGTGAAGAGCTTCAGCGAGGCGGCGGTGTGTATCTACCGAAGAAACCAAAATAGTAAATATAGGTATTAAATGTTTTTAACTGAGTTTTTTGGTATGTTTTCTCTGTCAGCTTTTGCTGTCTGGGGTTTCTTAATGGCTTTTTTTTTCAATGCCTTTGTTTATTCACTAGGTATCAAAAGAAACAGTACTCTTCTACTCAGTTCATTTATTATGATGCTATCATACTCTTTAGGTGATTATTTTTTTACTTTCCTTTCGATAAACGCAGCGACTTATCTAGACTGGGTATATTATGATGCAGCAACTGTAATATGCCTTTTAGTTTGTCTTTATTTTATAAAAACAACTACTCCCTCCTTTCTTTACTTACTAATAGGTCTTATATTTAATATAGCCTTATTGACATCAATATATATTGATATCTATATATACGAAAATACAACTCATTGGATACTATGGGAAATATATTCATTTGGCATTAATATATCTGATTTACTTATGATAGTGGTATTAATTGTAGATAGGGACTTCCTCGGTCTTCATAAATTAAAGAAAAAAATACTCAGCTACTTCAAGTCAAACGTTAGCCACAAAGTAATCTAGTTTTAATGTACGTTACTGAAGTACTAATGGATTATGTGAAAGCATTCTCTCAGTGGGGCTTTTTAATGGCCTTCTTATACTGTTTAGCCTCCAGTATAAATAAAGAAAATAAATCCTCGGTTTATTTATCTGCGCTTATGCTCTGCTCATATATTTCCAGTGGTTACATAAATTTATTAGAAAGTTTATATTTAAATTGGGCGCTCTACGATTTTATTACAATTTTAGCTTTGTTAATTTTAGAGTACTTTAAAGTACTTCACCGCTCTATAGCTTTTCACTTCATCATCTTTGCGTTAATAATAAATGCTGTGCTCACCTTAATATTGCATTACGATCTATACGTTTTATATAACTATGAGCCTTGGTGGTATTGGAGTGTTTATTCTATTGGCGTTAATATGTTCGATGTTTTAATGATTCTTTCACTAGTATTCAATAAAAATCTCAAAAATAATGGATAATATTCTAGTTAATCCAGCAATTTCTTTTTACATAGGTGCATTTGTACAGTGGGGCTTTTTAATGGCTTTTTTGTACTCATTAGTTGTAAGTACTAACACACCTAAAAAAGAAGCTGTATGGTTATCATTTGTTATGTCAATCTCTTACTCCTCAAGCTTGTTTATCGATATACAAAACATATCGTACCTTCAGCTCTTTTTGTTTGATATAGCAACTATTTTAGCCATCATTATTTTAAGGTTTTTCATTATTGAAAATCTTATATCGTTCTACTTGTTGTTAGGGTTGACTATAAACTCATCATTATTTCTTGGTATGTATATAGATGTGTCAGTTTTTAATAATTACGAACCTTGGTGGTTTTGGTCATTTTATTCAATTGTTGTTAATTTAGCCGACTTTATGATGGTAGCTATATTTTTTATAAACAAAGATTTTTTAGCATTAGCTGCAATTAAAACATGGTTCCACAATAGTATTATGAAAAGGAATAATAGTAGTGGCTGACATACTTTGGGCTCTGGTAGATTTAGGGTATAACGTAGCAATACTATTTACATGGTTCTTCCTAATCGCATTTTTATATAACCTATCAGCGAGTATTAATAAAAATGATAAAAGTAGAACGCATCTTTCATTTATAATGATGGTCTCATATATATCTAGTCTTTTTATGGATCCACTTATTGAAAATCCTCACCTAAATTACTTTTATTATGATCTTGCTACTATTAGCGCCCTGATACTTTGGCGATTTATATATAAAAAATTAGTACCAATTGCTTTCTCCTATTTAATTGTTGGCCTTTTTATTAATGCATGTTTATTTTTAGGTATGCACTACGATATTGAAATTGCAGGTACCCTTTACTATTGGTGGTTTTGGACGGTTTATATTTTTGGAATGTATTTTGTCGACTTTACAATGGCATTGGTATTAATCATCAATAAGGATTTTTTAGGCTTAAACAAGCTTTTAAGATGTGTTAGAAAGTTAAGTTTAGATCGCTGAAGCAGTAAAGCTCAACTTAAAAGAAGAGTGATTTTGTGCCTTTATTTGATGTTGCCGTAATATGTAAAGCGGTATAATAATTTTTTATCTAGTGTTGGAGTAAAATGGTTGAGCTACTTTTAAATACAAATATCTCTTTTTATATAGGTATTTTTGTACAATGGGGCTTTTTGATGGCTTTTTTATACTCTTTAGCAAGTTCGATAAATAGCGCAGATAAAAGCATTGTTTGGCTATCTTTCATCATGGCACTTTCTTACTCTTCTAGTATGTTTATTGATATGGACGCGATTACTTACTTCGATTTTTTCTTATTCGATATTATTACTCTATTTGTTATTATTTTATCTGGTTTTTTTATAAAGATTAGCAGCGTATACATTTATTTATTATTTGGTTTAGGTATAAACACCTCACTATTTTTTTCAATGTATATAGATAATGATGTTATGCACCATTATGAATTTTGGTGGTTCTGGTGGGTGTACATAGTAGGTATAAATTTTACAGATTTGACCATGGTTTTAGTTTTCTTTATAGGTAAAGATGTTTTAAAACTTGCTTGGTTAGAAGGAAAGCTAAATAAAGTGTTTAATAAAAGGGCCTATTAGTAATAGATTTCAGTGCTAACAGGCCTTATTTATTATTAACTGGCACCACAGCCCAATTTAGTTTTTAGCGCTTTAACAATTACAGGGTCTACAAACTCGCTTACATCACCATTGTGGCGAGCTACTTCTTTGACGAGTGTTGATGAAATAAATGAATTTCGCTCTGCGGGTGTTAAAAATACACTTTCTAAGTCGGGGTTCAGGCGGCGGTTCATGTTAGCTAATTGAAATTCATAGTCAAAATCAGATACAGCTCTAATACCGCGAATAAGCACATTAGCATTGTGATCGCGTGCAAGATCAGCCAATAAACCAGAAAAACCAATCACCTTAACATTATCTATGTGGCTTAAAATAGAGTTTGCAAGCTCAACACGTTCTTCAAGGTTAAAGCAGGGTTTTTTACTTGGGTTATTAGCAACCGCAACTAATACAGTATCAAACATTTTAGCTGCACGTTGAATAAGGTCTGTGTGCCCATTAGTTAGTGGATCAAAGGTGCCAGGGTAAATTGCAATAACTTTCATAATGTTCACTATTTATTATTTTAGCGCTAGTTTAACAGTGTTTATGCCACAAAGCAGCCTAGCTAAAAAAGCATATAAACACTTACTTTCTTTAAACAGGTCAGTCCATGGTGGGAGTGTTTTAATGATTCATATTTGTTTATACTGTTTACCTCTTTTGAGTGTAATGTAGCCTATAGATAATTTGAGTATTAGCATATGAATACCAAGGATAAAATAATACACACCAGTATTTTGTTGTTTAACGAAAATGGTGAGCGTGCAATAACGACAAATCATATTGCATCAAACTTAGGGATGAGCCCGGGTAATCTTTATTATCATTTTAAAAATAAAGAAGACATTATCCGTCATATTTTTGCGCTGTATCGCGATCATTTAAATACTCACTTTAAACCTATTAATAAAGATGATGATGCATTTAATCATTTAACGGCTTACCTAGATTCGTTATTTGAGCTGATGTGGCGCTATCATTTTTTTTACGATAATCTCGGGGATATTCTCTCTAGAGATGCTGATTTAAAACAAGCTTATATTGATTTTCAGTTAGAGTTGTTAGAGCAAGTTCGTAAAATTATTTTAGGACTTCGCGACAGTGAAATGATTGCTATTGATGAGCAAGATGTCATTGATTTAGCACATACATTAAAGTTAACGGTTAGTTTTTGGACGCCTTATATTAAGGCTCGTAGGCCAAGCGGTACCCTTGCTGAGCAAGATATATATCACGGTATTTTAAAAGTACTTACATTATTTAGAGCGTACAGTACCGATAAAAGTATCGATAAAATGAACCTGCTACGCGAAAAATACACCGAGTTAGCACAACAAGCCCCAACTGTTGTTTAGCCGTTGTCCTTTGGTTGTTTCCTAGACGCTGAATTTTTTGCTATAATCGCGCGCCAAATGCCTGGGAGCGCGAATTCCCGCAGTCTAAGAGTGAACTATGCTTAAATTTATCGTCAAACTACATCCTGAAATAGCCATCAAAAGCCGTTCGGTCCGTAAACGCTTTACTAAAGTGTTAGAAAATAACATTAAAATTGTATTGCGACGTCTTGACGAAAAAGTACAAGTAAGAAATAACTGGGATAATATTTCAGTTGTTACAAAGCTTGAAGATGCACAAGTTCGCCTTGATTTTATCGACAGCCTTAAACGCATACCTGGTATCGTTCAGTTTATTGAAGTAACTGAGACGCAATTTGAAACTCTCGATGATATCTATCAAAAAACAATAGCGTTAGTGGGTCACACAATTGTGGGTAAAACTTTTTGTGTGCGTGCTAAGCGTATAGGCCAACACGACTTTACCTCGACTGATTTAGAGCGTTATGTTGGTGGTGGGCTAAATCAACATATTGAAGGCGCAAGCGTTAAGCTTAGCCGTCCAGAAGTAACAATACGATTAGAAGTAAAAGACGATAAAGCTTACATTGTTTCACAAACGCATTTTGGTATGGCTGGTTTTCCTCTGCCAACTCAAGAAGATGTGCTTTCGCTTATGTCTGGTGGTTTTGACTCTGGCGTAGCAAGTTACCAAATGATTCGTAAAGGCGCACGCACACACTTTTTATTCTTTAATCTAGGTGGCGCAGCGCACGAAATTGGCGTTAAGCAAGCAAGCTACTACTTATGGAAAAAATACAGCTCTACACATAAAGTTAAATTTGTAACGGTTGATTTTGAACCTGTTGTTGCTGAAATTTTAGAAAACGTTGAAAACAGCCAAATGGGTGTTGTACTTAAACGTATGATGATGCGCGCAGGGAGTGTGGTTGCGCAAAAGTTAAACATTCAAGCACTTGTTACTGGCGAAAGTATTGGCCAAGTATCTAGTCAAACATTAGCGAATTTAAGCGTGATTGACCGTGTTACTGAAACGCTTATTTTACGCCCGCTTATTCAACACGATAAGCAAGAAATTATTAATATTGCTCGCCAAATTGGTACGGCTGAAATGGCAGAAACAATGCCTGAATACTGTGGTGTTATTTCTAAAAAGCCAACGGTTAAAGCCAAAATAGACGTTATTCTTGGTGAAGAAGAAAAGTTCGACTTTGATGTACTTGATACCGTTGTAAACAACGCACGTATAATGGACGTGCGTGATATTGACGTAGAAGCCAAACAAGAACTTAAAGAAGCTGAATCGGTTGCTGATTTGCCTGTAGGCTCTGTGGTAGTTGATATTCGCTCACCAGAGGAAGAAGAAGCTGCACCGCTTGCAATCGACGGTGTTGAAGTGGTTCATTTACCGTTCTTCCGTCTGGCGACTAAGTTTGGTGATTTACCAAAAGACACTGACTACTATTTATATTGTGATAGAGGCGTAATGAGCCAACTACAGGCACTTATGCTGCACGAACAAGGCTTTGAAACTGTAAAAGTTTACCGCCCATAAGGTTTGTCGTCTTAAAGTTAAGAATTAATATAAGCGTGGTTTATACCACGCTTTTTTTTGCCTGAATTTTAACAAACAACTCATCGTTGTAAGGTGTAGGAATACCGTGAAGTTTACCTTGTTGGCTAATATAGCCACATATAGCTGATATTTCAGTTTCTCTGCAATGCGCTACGTCTTGCTGCATTGAAGAGTAATTGTCAGACGTTAATTCCATTATTTTATAAGCGGTATTAAGTGCTTTAATCAATGGAATATTAAGCCCTTGTACGTTTGCTATATTGCATGCTTCAGTGAGTGCATTAAAAATTATAGCGTTGTACTTAGGTGCGCGTAACTCACCATTTTTTACATTACTTAAAGCGCTTAATGGGTTAATGGCAATATTTACGAGTAGTTTTTCAAAACGAAGCTGCTGAATGTTATTAGTAAACTTTAGGCTGGGTATTACTTTAAAAATATCAGCTATTGGCGCGCTATTTTGAAAAGCTAATTCATTACAAGCACCAATAACACTTTGTCCCTCACCAGTGTGCTGCACAATGTATTGGTTTGATTTAAAGCCCGCTATGCTTGTAGTTAAAAAGTAGAGTGCTTGGTGAGTGTTTAGCTGGCTATTTACCTCATCAACATTACCCATTCCGTTATGCGAAAGTACAACAGAGCAATGATTTGGTAAAAATGGCTTTATTTGCGTAAATGCATCAAGTACTTGAAAGGCTTTAACGGTAAATAAAACAACATCAAATTCAGCTGCTTTATTTAGCTGATTTAATGTAATAAATTGTGCGTCAATTTTTTTAGATGCACCCTTACCTCGACTATAAAAGCGGGTATTTGTTGGGCTTTTGCGAGTTAAAACACTGACATTATGCGACGCACTTAGAAAATGACTAAATAACAAGCCAATAGCACCATCGCCGACAATTAAAATATTAGCCATATGGGTTCTTTTTTCGAGGTGTAAAAATTACTCTAAGTAAAAAGTAGCTTGCGGCACCTGCAAAATCAGCAAAAAAATCACCGAGTGATGCTTGCCTATATGGAAGTGCGTCTTGCATTATTTCTATAGAGGCGCCATAACCTGCCAATAAAAGTATTTGCGCATATAAAGGAAGCTTAAACGCTTTATCCATTATTATGGCTAGTATAAAAAAAATCCCAAAATGGGCGACTTTATCAACATGAGGAAATAAATTTACAACGCCACCTTTTATTTCTTTGGCAAATAAAAAGGTAAAAGCTACTATGCTGATTAAAAAAATTGCTTGATAAACACGCCTTGTCACGACAAATCCTAAAATCGCTTAAAAAAGAGGCGCAAGTATATCAAACTAATTTAATATCGCACCTGAACAAGATGCAGAAAAATGTAAAGATTTATAATTTTAGCGTTATAATTACCACATAAAATTAAGATTAAATAGTTAGGAGCAAACCAATGCCTTCATTTGATATTGTATCTGAAGTAGAAATGAACGAAGCTAAAAACGCAGTTGATAATGCAAATCGTGAGCTAGAGACTCGCTTTGACTTTAGAGGCGTTGATGCATCTATTGAGCTAAATGACAAAACAATTAAGCTTAAAGCTGAAGCAGACTCTCAGGTTATGCAATTATTTGATATTTTAGCTAACAAAATATCTAAGCGTGGTATGGATGTATCAAGCTTAGAGCTTCAAGATATTACCCGTGCAGGTAAAAATGTATTTCGTAACGTTGGCTTAAAGCAAGGTATCGAAAAGGACATGGCTAAAAAAGTAGTTAAAGCCATTAAAGACTCTAAAGTTAAAGTTCAAGCTGCTATCCAAGGCGAAGAAGTACGTGTAACGGGTAAAAAACGTGACGATCTTCAAGAGGCTATGCAAGTAGTGCGCAGTGCTGAGCTAGGTCAGCCTTTTCAGTTTAAAAATTTCCGCGATTAATTAATAAATAGTTTTAAATTAAGCATGCTTTAATCTGTTTATACTTACAGACAGATTGAAGCTACTTACTCTTTTTAAATATCTCACTATTATCCCTCTTTATTGCCTAGATACTCCCGTATGTATTAATCTCCTTTTTGATATTTAAGCTATTATATTTAATCACATGCAATTAAGTACTTCACACTAGAAGGTATTAAAATGAAACGTCATCAATTATTTTTGTTATTTGTTTTGCTTACATTTACCAAACCAAGCTTATCAAAAACAGTTGATATTGATGTACTGGTTGAAGATGGCTACTTTCCCATTATTATTAATGCGCAAAAAAAACAGGGTTTTGCTCCTGAGTTTATTAAGATTTTAAACGGCGCACAGCAGGAGTTTAACTTCGTACTTGAGTCTCTACCTGTAAAAAGGCTTGCTTTGTCAGTTGAAAAAAATAATTTTGATGTTTTATTTTTAATGGCACTGCAATGGATCCCACAATCAGCGCAAGAAAACATTAAAAAAACCGAATTTTATACCATTACCAAAAATGAGCTTTATACGCTTAAAGAAAATACAAATGAGCAAGCTTACTTTGACGACATTACGTCATTAACAAAGGTTGGGGTTCTGGGGTACTCGTATCAATTTGCTGGATTTAATACAGATGCCGAATTTTTAAGTGAGGCACATCAAGTAAGTTTAACCATTGATGAATTCAATGTGGTTAAAATGCTGCTATTAAAGCGCGCGGAAGTAGGCGTTTTAAATAATATTGCTTACCAATATTTTAAAAATCAAAATACTTTTAATATGGATTTACTCTATAAAAGTAACGTACCAGATGCCGTTTATAAAACGCACTTTTTAGTTAACTCTAAATCAAATAAGATCACCAGTAATAAAATGGATGAAATACTAAGCTTACCTACTGCACAAATACAACTTCAGAAGCTATTTGATAAATATGGAGTTTCTTCAAACTATACTAGGCCCTAACTGCATTTTAAAAAGGTTTTTAGCTGTATAGACGTCCATTGACATTTGTAAACAAAATACTCACAATAGCGACATATTTTCAAGGTGCTTGCTAGCCACTTCATGTAATGATTTTTTTAGCAGGATAATCGGGAAGTTGGTGCGTTTTCATGATGACTACAAGCCCAACACTGCCCCCGCAACGGTAAAGTATTGCATATTTTGATGTGCTTACTGAGTCCGGAGACCGGCCTTGATGCAATCTTACTTACTTAAATCTTTGCGGTGGGCAAAGGTAGGGGACATCATGTTAAACAAAACAACTTTAGGCGTTGCTATTTCTGCTGCGCTTTCATTTTCTGTGTCTGGCGCAGAGCAATCAATTGAAAAAATAACCGTTACAGCTAATAAATTTGAGCAATCAATCAATGACGTTTTAGCAAGTGTAAATGTTATTGAGCGTGCAGAAATAGAAGCAAGCAACGTACGCGATTTACCAACCTTATTAAGCACGCGAGTTGGTTTTCAGGTTAATCCAAACGGTGGTTTTGGCCAAAATACAGGTGTGTCACTTCGTGGTACTGGCTCTGGCGATACGCTAATTTTGATTGACGGTGTACGTACAGGCTCAGCAACACTTGGTCAAAAAGCATTAAATAATGTCCCTTTAAATAGTATTGAACGCATTGAAATTATTAAGGGTTCTCGCGCAGCTGTTTACGGCTCTGATGCACTTGCTGGCGTAATTAACATTATAACGCGTGAATCAGATAACTTATCTGTGAGTGCTACGTTTGGTTCTGATTCTTACCAAAATTATCAAGTGGCAGGCTCTGTAAAATCAGGCGATATAACAACAGCATTTAATACAGGCTTTGAAAAAACAGATAACTTTGATGCACTGCAAGGCGTAGCACCAGATGAAGATGGCTATGAAAATAAAAACCTTGGTTTTAAAGTAAATTATACTGATGCACACTACGGCGACTTTAAGTTATTAGGTCAATACAGTGAAGGCTATGCAGATTACGACAGTCGCTTTAGTCCAGCCACAAGTACTATGGAAACAGGTGATTTTAAAAACTACCAGCTTTCTGCAGGTTGGAGTAAAAACTACACTAACCAATCGCACAGTATTGATATTGCTATTTCAACAGATGATTCTCACGATACCTCAGCATTTGGTGTAAATGATTTTATAACGAAACGTGTGCAATTTGATTATAACGGTCAATATATATTATCTGAAGAGCTTAATATTAGCGGTGGTGTTAACTGGTACAACGATGATGTATCGCACAGTTCAACGCAGTATGATATGCAAGAGCGTGATGTATTAGCAGTATTTGTTGGGGCTTATTACAATGCTGAAAAAGTGTTAGCTAATTTAACAATTCGCCAAGACGATGATGAACAGTTTGGTGATGAAACAACATATACAGCCGCTGCGGGTTATCATTTATCTGAAGACGCCACGTTCCGCATAAGCCAAAGCACTGGTTTTAAAGCACCTACATTTAACGATTTATACTTTCCGGCTTTTCCTGGTTTTCCACCTTCATCTAATCCTGATTTAGAGCCTGAGAAATCATTAAATCAAGAGATTGGGTTAAATGTAGATTTTGATATAGCAAGTATTGACGTTGCTATTTTTAGAAATGATATTGAAGATAAGATATCTTTAGATTCTAACTTCTTTCCTATCAACTTAAATGAAGCACGCTACGAAGGGGTTGAATTTAGCTTATCTCAGCAGTTTTTTGGTTTTGATAGCAACCTTAACTTTGCTTACTTAAGCGCTGAAGACGAAGAAACGGGCGCAGAGTTACGTAATGTTGCTAAACGTACTTTTAACTGGGAACTTGCAAAACAGTTTGGTGCTTTTGATGCGAGCTTAGACATGCAATATCGTAGTGACCGACAAGGTGCTGTGACGCGTTTAGGGTCATACACGCTTTGGAACTTAGCGGGTAATTATCAAGTAAATGAGCATATTGAAGTTTCGCTTCGTGTAGAAAACTTATTTGATAAAGAGTATAACGCTGTTGATTCAAATACTGATTTTACAACGGGTCAAGTGTATTACTACAACACTCCAGAGCGTCGCTTTTTTGCAGGTGCAAGCTACCAGTTTTAACTGTATTTATTAATATTAAAAAGCCCGACTTATGTCGGGCTTTTTTAATGTGTAGCTAAGTTTAACTAATCAATTTAACTACTCAAATTAGCTAGTCAGCTAAGAACTCTTTAAATACGGTTTCAAACTTATGTAATTTAGGTGCTATTAAAATACTACAGTAGCCCTGCTGTGGGTTTTCGTTATAGTAATCTTGATGATAATGCTCTGCTGGATAATACGTAGTGGCAGGGCTGACTTCTGTCACAATTGGCTCACTCACATGGCTTTGCAGTTGAGCTATCATTTCATTGGTTTGCTTTAGTTGAGCTTCATCGTGATAGTAAACAACGCTTCTATACTGTGTGCCTATATCGTTACCTTGGCGATTCAATTGTGTTGCATCATGCAAAGTGAAAAACATTGCTAAAAGTGTTTCAAAGCTAACTACATTGGTATCAAATTCAATTTTAACAACCTCAGCGTGCCCGGTTGTGCCAGAGCATACAGAATTATAGGTTGGGGTGTCGGTTTCGCCACCGGTATAGCCAGAACTCACATCTAATACGCCATTTACACGTCTAAATGCTGCATCTATACACCAAAAACAGCCGCCACCAAATGTTGCTACTTGCGTTGTTGAGCTCATAAGTATTCCTAAAATGTATATGGAGTTTAAAGGCGAGCATAAATTGTATGCGCCGCAACAACAAGGTTACGGCGCAATAAAGAGATTAGATCTCTTCGAAAGGCTTTTCAGCAGCTTGTTTATTCAGCTTTTGTTGTAAAAACTCAGGTGACTGTGTATTTTTCGATAGAGCATAATACGCAGCAGGTACAACAAAAAGAGTCAGCAGGGTAGATACAATAACCCCTGTAAACACAACTACACCAATTACCATACGGCTTTCAGCGCCGGGGCCTGAAGCAAAAACCAAGGGAACAGAGCTCATAACGGTTGTAAGTGAGGTCATTATTATTGGGCGAAGGCGCTGGGTAGCCGCTTGTAGTATTGCTTCACTAAACTCAACGCCTTTGTCGCGTAATTGGTTAGTAAATTCTACAATCAAAATACCATTTTTAGCACTTAAGCCTATGAGCATGACAATACCTATTTGGCTATAAATATTTAAGGTAAGCCCTGTAGCCCAAAGCCCAAACATAGCGCCCATTAAACCAAGCGGTACGGTAAGCATAATTACAAATGGGTGCATAAAGCTTTCAAACTGTGCAGCAAGTACCAAGAAGGTAACGGTGAGTGCAAGTATAAATACGTAGGTCATCGCGGATGCGCCTTCGTAATAAAGCTGCGATTCACCTTTGTAATCTACTGCGCCATCTATATCGTTTTCTTGCGCGGCTACTTCGTTTAAAAAGTTAAGCGCTTGCTCAAGTGTATAGCCATCAGCTAAGTTGGCGCTTAATGTAATTGCGCGCATACGGTTGTAACGGTTTAAGCGCGATGCTGTTGCTTCTTCTTTTAAGCTGATAAGGCTATCAAGTGGAACTAGTTCACCGCTTCGTGATTTAAGGTATATATTTGAAATATCAGTAGGATTGGTAAAATCTTCTTTTGTTCCTTTTAAAATCACATCGTATTCTTCACCGCGGTCAATAAAGGTCGTAACACGGCGCTGGCCAAGCATTGTTTCTAGTGTACGGCCTACATCAGATACCGAAACGCCTAAATCGGCAGCTTTGTTTTTATCTATGCTGACTAAAAACTGCGGGAAGGTTTCTTTATAATCATGATCGATTCTTACTAAACCTGGGTTTTGTTCAGCACGCTTAATTATACGGTCACGCCAATCGGCTAGTTGAGCGTAATCATTACCTTGCAGTACAAACTCAATTGGGCGAGATGAACCACCACCACCAATACCACGGCGCATAATGGCAAATGCACGAACATCGGTAACTTCTTGCATTTTACCGCTTATTTCATCCATTACTTCCCACGTTGAGCGTTTGCGTTTATCCCAATCGGCCATACCCACAATCGCAACACCGCCGCTGCCACCCCAGCCAGGCACTCGAACAAGTACGCGACTTAGCTCACCGGCTTGCGAGTAAGGCATTAAGCGCTCTTCAATTTTAGCCATATTAGCGGCGTTATTTTCGTAACTTGCGCCCTCAGGGCCGCTCATCATAATAAAAAACGTGCCACGATCTTCTTTTGGCGTTAGCTCAGAAGGAACTTGTAAAAACAACGAGTAACTAACAAAGCCAGCTAATAATAAGCTCACCATTAAACCCCATTTACGGGTTATGTTGGTGGAGAGTGAATTACGGTAACTTACTTCAATTTTAGTAAACTGGCGGTCCATCCATTGGCTAAATTTATTTGGTTTGTCTGATACTTTAAGTACTTTAGAGCACAAGGCTGGTGCGAGAGTCAGTGCTGTAACACTTGAGAAAAATACGGCAGCACTTACCGCCATAGCAAACTCAGTAAATAATGCACCTATACGGCCATCCATAAATACTAATGGCACAAACACAGATATAAGTACAAGCGTGGTTGCTACTATAGCAAAACCTACTTCACGCGCGCCTCTAAATGCAGCTAGTAACGGCGGCTCACCCAGTTCAATACGGCGGTGAATGTTTTCAAGCATTACAATAGCATCATCTACTACTAAACCAATGGCCAGTACTAAGGCAAGTAAAGTTAGTAAGTTAATTGAGTAGCCCATTGCCAATAAAAACATAAAGCTACCAACAAGTGCGACCGGTACGGTGACCGCAGGAATAAGCGTTGCTCGTATATTGCCTAAAAACAAAAATATAACGAGTACGACTAAACCCATAGAGATGGCAAGTGTGCTGTAAACTTCATTAATAGACTCTTTAATAAATACAGACGAATCGTAGCTGTCTTGAATTGTAGTACCTTCAGGTAGGTTTCGTTTGATCTTTTCAAGTTCGCTGCGTGCGTTATCTACTACGGTTAGTGTGTTTGCTTTAGCTTGTTTTACAATACCTAAGCCAATCATATTACGCCCGTTACCACGAAATAAGCTTTCGTCATCGGAAGCTTCTAAACGTACATCGGCAACTTCACCTAAACGTACTAAGTAACCTTCATCACCACGTTTAATTACCAGGTTTTTAAAATCGCGCTGATCTTTATAACTACGGGCAGTACGCACGGTAAAGTCACGATCTATAGATTCTATTTCGCCAGCCGGTAACTCAACGTTTTCTGTACGCAGTGTATTTTCAATATCGCTCGAGGTAATGCCACGTGCAGCCATTGCTTGGCGGTTTAGCCAAATTTTCATGGCGTATTGGCGCTCACCACCAATACGTACGTTAGATACACCATCTACTACGGCTAAGCGGTCAACAATAAAACGCTGCGCGTAATCAGATAACTGTAACGAGTCCATTGTTTCGCTGTTTAATACAAACCAGGCGATTGGGCTTTCATCACTATTTGATTTAGATACTTCTGGCGGGCGTACCTGATCGGGCAAACTATCAAGTGCACGTGCTACACGTTCGCGTACATCGTTAGATGCAGCATCTATGTCGCGGTTAATATCAAACTCAATGGTAATGTTTGAGCGCCCATTACGGCTCGAAGAGTTAATACTTTTGATGCCTTCAATACCTGAAATTCGATTTTCTATTATTTGCGTTATTTTGGTTTCTATAATTTCGGCAGAAGCACCAGTGTATTCAGTGCTGATATTTACAATCGGCGTTTCAATATCCGGGTATTCACGAAGTGGCAGCATAGTAAACGCAACCAGTCCAAAAGTAAGAAGCAGTAAATTAATTACAATGGCAAAAACGGGGCGCTTGACGCTAGTATCTGTAATTTTCACGTATTACCCCTTTACGCTTACTTTACTTCCAGAGCGAATTTTTATTAGCCCCTCAGTAACAATTTGCTCGCCATCAGTTAGGCCTTCGTCGATAGCAACCCAGCCATTATTTCTGCTAGCAACATGCACTTCAATTTTATTAGCTATCCCATCTTGAATTTGAAAAACAAAGTGTTTGTCTTGCAAAGGTATAACCGCTTTTTCTGGCACCATTAAAGCTTGGTTGCTGCTTAGCTCAAGTGCTGTATTTAGTAACATACCAGGGCGAAGTAATCCTGATTTATTGGCAAAACTTGCTGTTACTTCAACACTGCGAGTAACCGAATCAATACGCGAGCTAATATGCGTTACCTTGCCGTTAAATGTTTGTCCTGGGTAGGCATCGTTTTGCGTAAGCACTTTCATGCCCATATTTAATTGTGCTAAATATTTTTCAGGTACTTTAAAGTCAACTTTAATAATACTAATATCATCAAGTGTTGTGATTATTGTTGTATTACTTACGTAAGCACCTATTGATATTTCACGCTTACCTAACAGGCCTGAAAAGGGCGCACTAATAGTCATTTCGTTTAATTTAGTTTTAGCGCTTTCTAGTTGGGCCTCTGTTGCATCAACACGAGATAACTGCTCTTCAAGTAACGACTTTGCCGTTGATTGCGAGCGTGAAAGTTCGGTTAGGCGATCTAACTGACGTTGTTCTTCACGTAAGTTAATGCCAAGCTCTTTAACGGCAAACTGTTCTTGTTGGCTCTGTAACTGTACTAACTTTTGTCCTTTACTGACTAAGTCGCCGTCTTTAAAATATATATCTGTGACATAATCGTTTTGCGCACTTTTTATATAGATTGCTTGGTTTGCACGCGCGCTACCGATCGCTTCTATCATCACTGCGTTTTCCTGAGAAGTAACAGTATGAGCTGTTACTTGAGTAGACATTTGTGATAAATCGGCCTGTTCGCCGTGGCTAGCGGGTAGATATAAATAAACGCTAAATATTAGAAGTAACGTAATAATAAATGGAAAAAGTGCTTTACCTGATTGTCTTGAGTACATTGATTTCATACCTGAAAATGAATTGTAAGTATTGTACGAAATAAGACCGGGAAAAGACGGTTATGTGTCTCATAAATTTGTGCGTTAAGCGTAAAAGTAAATAAGATTTATTCATTGTTCCTATTTTGTTGAGGAAAAAGCGGTAATGTATGAAATTTAAAACCACCTGTAACTTATGTATAACAACAAGAAAGGTCATAATTTGGGCTGTTATTATGTTTGTTTTTTATATGGTGTTTTACCAATATGGATAAATCTAACAATGTCATTAAGTTTCGGGCACAAGGTGCGCGAAACGCAATTGAAGTGCTTGTTGCAGGTGCAATTGGTTTAGTTTTTATTATGTTGTTTAATTTACTGAGGCCGGGTGAGATTAGCATACTTGAAATATTTTTAGTGAGCTTGTGTATTGCCGCTATTTTTATTGGATATTTAAAAACTCAAGAACCATATCATAGCCTTATATTAAATGAGTCTGAGCTCGTTTATTGCCATAAGTACGGAGCTTGGTGTATGCCTCATAGTAACTTTCATCACAGTGGTATACCCAAAGTAGAAGATGGCTTTGATTACTTAGAATTAAATGCGGTTGGTATAAAGGTAAACGACATAGATGACTTTTTAACAAGCATAGCGCCTCGAATTGCAGGGAAATTATTAATAGAGCAGCGTAATTTATTTATGCAAGTTGTTCAAAAACATTGCAAAAATGGCAATTGCCCATCAGAATGGCTAATAGAAGATACACATTACACATCCCATAAAGGGATAAGCTATACTGGTCTTATAGCTATGTTTGCTAACAGGACT
This sequence comes from Pseudoalteromonas sp. BSi20429, assembly GCF_000238895.1. Lineage (NCBI taxonomy): Bacteria > Pseudomonadati > Pseudomonadota > Gammaproteobacteria > Alteromonadales > Pseudoalteromonadaceae > Pseudoalteromonas > Pseudoalteromonas sp. BSi20429. Next base: position 150,532 of record NZ_BADV01000023.1, read on the forward strand.
AAGCACCTTCAACTGTTAACCGGTTACGATTTATTATTACCAGCCAGTGTGTTAGATAGAGATATCTGGGCATTTAGTGCTAACTTAAATAAGTGGAAGCGCGAGCCTAGTCAGTTTATAGCGTCGCAAATTAATAATTAAACTGCGACTGTAGGAAAGAAAAATGAGTCAAGAGAGAGCCTTTTTAAAAAGTGGTCGAAACACCATAATACATAAAGATAAAAAGCATGATTTAGTGATTGTAAACTCTGAAATTCATCCTAAAATTAAAGTGACTCAACATGGCTTAGAGCCATTTAAAGAAGAGTTACCTAAAAACCGCCGTGATGCAAAAGATCGCTATTTAGAAATAGTCTATGTTGGAAGCCCTGATGTATTTGGCGAAGAAAAACAATTACTATTTATTCAAGCTTTAGATGGGCGTGAATACAAAGTAGATTACAGTAAAATCGGTACGAAGTTGTTTGTACGCATTCATCAAGATACATATATGTAGTACTTTAATGGCATCTTTATTGCTAGTAATTACACTATAGTAATTATTTGACATAATAAGGTGCTGCGTATGAAAGCGTTTGCTTTAATCCCCCTCATTTCTTGCGGTTTGCTGAGTGCGTGTGGAGGCGGTGGCGGTGATAGCGATAATACAGTTGTAGAAACATCTGTTAATGCTGGAACCGATTTACAAATTATCGAAAAAACTGAATTTACCATCACAGCACAAGGTTCTCCCGCTGATGGTACGTTTTCATGGCAACAAGTTAGCGGCCCAAGCTTAGAAGGTTTTCCGCTTGAAGGCGCTGAGCAAACATTGACAGCCCCTGACGTAAAAACTGATAGTGAAATAATCTTAAGAGTAAGCTATCAAAGCACCGGTAGTAGCGCTGTTAGTGACGACATTTCTATTTCAGTGAGCTCTAATAATCAACTTCCTCTTGCTGTTGTTACCCAAACATCTCCTGAAACACTTCCTTCTGTATACAAAGATACAGTGACTTTGAGCGCCCTTGAGTCGAGCGATCCTGATGATAATGGCCAAATTGATAGTTATTTGTGGCAACTGCTATCAGGTCCTGATTTAGATATTGCTAGCTTTAATGAGTCAACTCTTAGCTTTTCTCATCCTTTACTAGAAAGTAACGTAAATTTGTCTTGGCAGCTAACAGTCACTGATGATGAAGGCGGTGAGGCGAGTACTCAATATTCAATGACGCTTAATAAAACAAATGAACTAGTGGATGCAAATGCAGGCGCTGATCAAAATGTCGAAGAGTTTGAAGAAGTAACGCTTGATGCAACGAATAGCGAAACTGTCACCGATACCTATCAGTGTAAGTGGCAACAACTTACCGGTAATAGCGAAACATTAAGTAATAGCGACCAATGTACAACGACATTTTTTGCCTCTGATGTAGATACTGAATCCACGTTGAGCTTTGAAGTAACGGTAACCGACTCAAAAGGACGCACCGATACAGATTCTTTATTTGTTGATGTATCACCAAAAGCGCTTGGGCTTATAAACGATAGTGGTGTTGGTGAGTGCTATAACAACACCCAACGCATTAACTGTGAAAGCGATGACTTTCCAGCGCAAGATGCTGAGCTTGGACGCGATAGCTATGCAAACCGCTTAGATAAGGTTGGTAAAGGTAATTTAGCGTTTGATTACACTAAACTTAATCAGTTTGCGGATGAAGTTGGTGATGATAGTAGTGACTTTACCTGTATACGCGATAATGTTACTGGACTTGTATGGGAAGTAAAAAGTGAATCCTCAGGAGTATTGCCAAATACAAGCTTGCGTGAGGGGCAAAATCATTACTTTTGGGATTTAGGCGACACTACTTTTACCGATACTAGTACAGCCAATTCAACTTGTCCGGATGATACGAGTTGTGGAGTACAAAGTTATATAAACGAAGTGAATAACTTAGATTTTTGTGGTGGTACAAATTGGCGGTTACCTACTTATACAGAGCTTTTAGGTTTAATTGATTATGGTAAACAAGGGCAAAGCATATTAATTGATGAGGTGTTTTTCCCCAATATGCCAAGTGAAAGTGCATTAAGTCACTTACGTTATTGGACTTCACAAACTGCAGCCGATGGTACAAGTTTATCGCAAGCGTACATTATTGATATGAGTGATGGTAACGATCTTGCTTATCCAAAAGAAAATACTGCGTATGTTCGTTTAGTTAGAAGCCGTTAGGAGAAAATAATGAGATTAAAATTACTCTATGCACTAGCAACTATAAGCTTGAGCTTTAATATTGCAGCGGCGCAAACGTGCTACGACGGTGCAGATACCACAACGCCGACAGATAGATTTACCATAAATACAGATGGCACAGTGTCTGATACCGAAACAGGCCTTATGTGGCAACGTTGTAGTTATGGGCAAATTTATAATACAGATACAAAACTTTGCGAAGGCTCTACACCTTCTCTTACTTGGCAAGAAGCACTACGCGGTGCTAAAAATGATACAACCGCAGATTACGATGATTGGCAAATGCCTAACATTAAAGAGTTGGCGAGTATTTTAGAGCACAGTTGCACCGAGCCGAGCATTAATGAAGAGGTGTTTTTTGGTACTAAGCTTCAAAACTATTGGTCAAATACATCGGGTGTGAGCACGATGAGCTCTGCATGGGTTTATCAATTTGATAGTGGGCTGAATAGCTTGCACGCCAAAACTAGTAATGTGTATTTACGGTTAGTTCGCTACGAAGAATAAAGTACTTACTAAGATTAGACAGATGAAAGTGCAGTCTTAAAACCGCTGCATTTTTTTGTTTTACATAAATTTACGTTATTTCAATAATAAAGCGCTTACAACGTTGTCACTTAGTGCGTTTTTTTGCCATTATAGGCCGTGATTTAATTACGAAGGAACATCACGGTGTATTTAAGCTATTTTGGCCTGAATGAAAAACCTTTTTCAATTTCGCCCAACCCTCATTACTTATTTTTAAGTGAACGACATAAAGAAGCCTTAGCACACCTTACCTATGGATTAGGTGAAGACGGTGGTTTTGTATTATTAACAGGCGAAGTGGGTACTGGTAAAACTACAATTACCCGCAGTATGTTAGAGCAGTTACCCGAAAACACGCAAGTAGCGATGATCCATAACCCAGCACTTTCAGAGCTGGAGTTATTGGCTAGTATTTGTGATGAGCTCAACATTAGTTACGATGCTAATAATGCGACGCTTAAAAGTCTTACCGATATTATAAAAAAGCACTTAGAGATCAATAATAAATCGGGTGGGCACACCATACTTATAATTGATGAAGCGCAGTTACTTGCCCCTAATGTGCTTGAACAATTACGCTTGCTGACAAACATAGAAACCGATCATAAAAAATTATTACAAATAGTATTGGTTGGTCAACCTGAGCTACAAGAGCTTTTAAAGCGCAATGAATTAAGGCAACTCGCCCAGAGAATAACAGCTCGTTACCATTTATTACCACTTACGCAAGGCCAAACAGTTGCTTACATAAAGCATCGGTTACATGTTGCAGGATGTGATAAAGGAATTTTTTCGATGGATGCCATGCAAGCTGTTCATCAATTAACCGGTGGTGTGCCACGATTAATGAACTTGGTATGTGAGCGAGCTTTGGTAGGCACTTTTGCAAAGCAGCAGTTGATAGTTGATAGCGATATAATAAAAAAATCAGCACATGAGTCATTACCCATGGATTTTGTAGCGCCAGTTAATGAGGCCAACAAAGCAACGTCATTTGTACCATATAGCCTTGCATTCGTTGCTTTATTTGCCGTAGGCATTGGGCTTTCATTTATTTTATAGTTAGGTAAGTTATGTCTTATTTATTAGATGCGCTAAAGCAGTCGCAGCAATCAGATATGAGTGCTGAGCAATACGACTTACAATCAGAGCAGTTAAAGCAACAGCAAGCACTAAAGCGTTATAGACGATTAGCGTTAGTATTTGGTACAAGCTTAGCTGCTTTTATTGCTGTAGCTGGTGGGTTTACTACTGGTAAGTGGTTTCAAGGTACTACTTTATTAAACACATCGGAACCCGCTGTAATTAAGGTGGTTGAAAGCGAAAAATCGTCACCTAAAGAACAAGTTAAAGAGGTAGATGCCGCAGTTGAAAAGCAGCAAATAGCTAAGTTAGAACCCGCTAAAATAGCTCCAAATAATACTGCAACGATTGAAGGGCAACTTGTACATGTGCAAACACCTAATGGTGTACAGCAAATGTTATTGACGCCTAATGGGCAATATATTCCTATGCCATCGAGTCCGGTCACGAGCGCAACGGGTTATAATCAGCAGAACGTGCAACAAGTAATGCCAGTTCAAAATTATAATCAGCCGGTATTTAATCCACAAAATAATTACAATCCAAATAATACACAGAACGCTTCGGTATTTGGGCAAAGTCAAAATACAGCATCAGCTCAACTAGATATGAGTAAATATAAAGTACTAGGTAAGCCAATTAATGGTAACAACCAATCTCAACAGATGAGCGATCCTGAGCTTGATGAGGTGCCTACAACACTTAAAAATGCGTTTGCGCAAGCTATACAAGACGTCGAAAAAAATCAAGATTATGAAGTTACCCATGCATCAAAAACGTCATCACGTGTTGAGCCTGTAGAATTACTGCCTGATGGTTTGCAATCAATGTTGCCTAGTATTAAATATCAAGCGCATATTTATTCATCGAGTGCTGACAAACGTTGGATCAAGCTAAATGGCCGAGAGTTACATGAAGGAGAGAGCATAGGTGCTTTAACTGTAAGAGAGATTACACCTGAGCAAAGTGTACTTGATTTTGATGGTTATGAGTTTAGCTTAAAGGCTTTGCAAGACTGGCCGCAGTAAACGTTTAGCTATTATGTTGAGAGCTCGGTAGAATGTTGAGCTCTCAATATTGCTTAGGGTAATATTGAGTTTTTATAAAAGCGTTCTAAATCAATATTATATTCTTTAGGTTTCACCGCTGATTCAAGGGTATCTAAGGTTTTTTTATTAGATAAATCGATATCTTTTATCTCTGTATAGCGACTATGTTTGGCGCTGTAAAATGTTTTAACGATAGGCTTTAGTGGTGTACTGGGATTACTCTCGGTCACTAAACCAACTTTTTGACTCGATAATCTAACGAGCGTTCCTACCGGATGAATACCAATACATTGAATAAACTTATTAAGCAGCACGGGATCGAAGCTATCTGGGCATCCGTCTTTTAGTATTTTAAAGGCTTTTATTGGCTCCATGCCTGCTTTGTAAACACGTTCTGCGGTAAGTGCATCGTACACATCTACAATTGATGCCATACGCACGTACTGACTTATTTCGTCGCCCTTTTTACCAAACGGATAGCCTTTACCATCAAGCCTTTCATGATGCATACCTGCAATATCAACCGCGATACCTGTTAAGCCAGACTCTTCTAATATTTCTTTACTGAAAAGCGAGTGCATTTTCATTATTTTAAATTCATCATCGGTAAAGCGACCCGGCTTATTGAGTATTTCATCAGGGATTTTTATCTTACCAATGTCGTGTAAAAGTGCGCCGGTAGTCAGTTCAACGATAATGTTTTTTTCTATACCTAAATGTTTAGCGAAAATCCCCATTAATATCGATACATTAATAGAGTGCTCAAGTAGGTAAGCATCTTTTTGGCGCATTTGGGTAAGGCAGGCTAGGGCATCTTGGTTTCTAAAAACAGAGTCCATAAAGCCACTTGCCAGCTCTTTGAACGGTGCAATATCTATATCGCGGCCTGCTTTAATATCTTTAAATGCTTTTATTTGCAGTGTTTTAGCTTCGTCATACAGTTTTTTTGCCTTTCCCATTTCTTGTTCGGCACTGTGTGTTTTTTGCCAAGGGTCACGCTTTATTTTTGTTGCAGGTACAGCAATAGGAGCTTTTTCAGGGACTGATTCAATGAGGGTTTTATCAGGGTCGATTTCTACTTCTAAAATGCCTGCTTTTATTAGGTTATTAATACCAGCCTGAGTTTTAACCCAGCCTTGATTTTTAATTTTAATACTGCCAGTTTGTCTAGTAACGCTTTGCACAAACATACCAGGCAGTAACTGACCTACAGGAATTATTTTCAAATTTATTACTTCTATTGTTAATCTTTCATTAAGCTAACAAATATATACGTTACTACCTAATAAAAAAGGCACTTTTCAGTGCCTTTTTTATTTTTTAGTTAAAAAGCATTAGCTTAATTATTCATCATCTTCAACAAGCGTCATTAGTGATGTGTTACCACCTGATGCTGTTGTATCAATACTGATTGTTTTTTCAGTAATAAGACGTTTGATTAATGTATCGTAATACTCAGAGCTAATTACTGGTAAAATAGCACCTTTACGCTGTGCAAGCTGTTGACTAAAGTAGCCCAAGCGAGACGAGCGAGCAGCAACTACCGCACCGGCTAAATGAGGGTGCGCCAAAATAGCTTGTAACTGGTTAGGTTTAGCTACTTGGAAAACACCTTCTGCAACACCTGTAGAGATAAATTTATCTCTAAAGGCAACTGCTTCATCATAAAACAGCTCAGACGCTACAGTAATTACCGTATTACCTGCGGCAATAGCAGTGATGATAGACAATGCCCAGAAGTTAAATGATGTGCTCTTATCTGCATAACACACTACACAACCACGTGCTTCTAGATGAAGTGTATTAGACTCACCCGTTGGCCCAGGCAGGGTAGTAAACTTACGCATGTGCTTTTCAAGGCGGTTAAGCTGTGCACGTGCTTCTGATAATGTTAATGCTAAGTCGTCTGCTAAATCGTCGATAATTTCTACCGTCGCGATTTTAGCAAGCAACTGACGTACAGCCGAAACACGGTCGTTTAGTGGTGTTGCACGCCAGATTTTCTCATCGCGCATTGAGTTGGCCATTAGCTTTTTAACTTGCTCATTCGCACCGCTGTAGTGGTGTAAATCAAGTTCGTCAGGCGTTAGGTTAGTCATTTGTACGTTATCTGGTGATGCTTTTTCTTTTACTAAACGTTGTAGGTAGTTAGGGCCACCGGCTTTAGGGCCAGTACCTGATAAACCACGGCCACCAAACGGTTGCACACCAACAATGGCACCAATCATGTTTCGGTTAATGTAAACATTACCCGCACGTGACATTTTAGCAAGGTACTCACAGCGCTCTTCAATACGTGAGTGAACACCCATTGTCAGACCATAGCCCGTGTTATTTATTTGATCCATCACATCATCAAGTTCATTCGATTTAAAGCGAACAATATGAACACATGGGCCAAATACTTCACGTTTAAGTACTGATAAGTCTTTAATTTCGTATAAACGAGGAGCAAAAAAGTATGCGCCATTTTGAGTATTATCAGGAATTTTACATTCGTAATGAAGTATAGAATTACCTTTTAAGTACTCAACGTGTTCATTTAAGTTTTTAAGTGCTTTTTCATCAATTACCGGACCAACATCAGTTGATAGTAACGATGGGTCGCCAATGTGTAACTCAGCTAGAGCGCCTTTAAGCATTTCGATAATGCCATCTGCTACGTCATCTTGAATGAATAAAACACGAAGAGCAGAACAACGTTGGCCAGCACTTTGAAAACCAGAACTGATCACATCGTCAACTACTTGCTCAGGAAGCGCCGTTGAGTCAACAATCATACAGTTTTGGCCACCTGTTTCTGCAATTAACGGTACTTGAATATCGTTACGTGCAGCAAGTGTTTGAGAAATTAATGTGCCTGTTTCAGTAGAACCTGTAAACATAACCGCTTGAATGCGCTCATCTGGAACAATTGTTTTACCTACTTCTGAGCCGCGAGCGATAACAGGTTGAACAACGTGCTCAGGTAAACCAACTGATAGCATTAGTTCAATGGCACGAAGGGCGATTAAACTTGTTTGCTCAGCAGGCTTAGCAATTACAGTGTTACCTGTAACAATCGCAGCAGCAACTTGACCTAAGAATATTGCAAGCGGGAAGTTCCACGGGCTAATACATAAAATAACGCCACGGGCTTCAAAACGCTCATCTTTAGATAACTCTTCAGCGCGCGCTGCGTAGTAACGACAAAAATCAACCGCTTCACGTACTTCATCAATACCATCTTGCGCTACTTTACCGGCTTCTTTAATACAGATAGCGACTAGTTCATCATGATGACGCTCTAAAATGTCAGCAACGCGGCGCAGTAAATTAGCACGCTCTTTTACTGGTGTTTGTGACCATGATTCAAGTGCCGCTTCAGCGTTAGCCAGTAATACTTTCATCTCTTCGCCAGTTTGCAATTTAACGTGGCCGATGATTTCTTTGTGATTTGCTGGGTTTTTAACAGCCAATGAGCCTTCTGGTACTTGGCTTTGCTCAATTAAGTGCTCGTTAAACCATGTTTCAAGATTCTCTTTGAAAGGGGTAATAACGTTAATATCGGTTAAATCCATGCCTTTAGAGTTAGCACGTTCTTCACCATATAAATCAATGGGCATTTTTATTTGCGTATTGTACTTATTACGCAAGCCTTGCAATGTTTCTACAGGGTCAGGTAGTAATGATTCAACAGGCTTTGTTGTATCTACAATCGCGTTTACAAATGATGAGTTAGCACCATTTTCTAACAAACGACGAACAAGGTAAGCAAGTAGGTCTTCGTGTTGACCAACCGGTGCATATACACGACATTGAATTTTTTCTTCGTTAACGATTTGGTCGAATAATGATTCACCCATACCGTGCAAACGTTGAAATTCAAAACCTGTGTTATCGCCTTTCGCTACTTCTAAAATAGTCGCGGCAGTGTAAGCGTTGTGCGTTGCAAATTGTGGATAAAGTACGTCGCGCGCTTCAAGCATTTTAATTGCACATGCTTTGTAAGAAACATCGGTTGTTGCTTTACGAGTAAATACAGGGAAATGCTCTAAACCATCTTGTTGTGTGGTTTTGATTTCAGTATCCCAGTACGCGCCCTTAACTAAACGTACCATCATTTTACGACCAACACGGGTTGCAAGGTCTGTTAGCCATTCAATTACAAAAATAGCGCGTTTTTGATACGCTTGAACCGCTAAGCCAAATCCTTGCCAATCACCAAGATCTTCATCACTAAATACCGCTTCAATTACATCTAATGAAATATCTAAACGGTCAGCTTCTTCAGCATCAACGGTAAAGCCGATATCGTATTTCTTAGCAGCAAGAGCAAGTTCTTTTAACTTAGGGACTATTTCTTCCATCACACGGTCTTTATGAGTGAACTCATAGCGCGGATGAATAGCAGAAAGCTTAACTGAAATACCAGGGCTCTTAATTGGACCACGACCATTTGCCGCTTTACCAATCGAGTGTATAGCATTCATGTAGCTGTCAAAGTAACGCTTCGCATCTTTCATTGTGCGCGCGCCTTCGCCTAGCATATCGTAAGAATATACATAACCTTTTTGCTCTGTATCGGCAGCACGTTCAATTGCTTCGTCAATGGTACGACCCATAACGAATTGCTTACCCATAATTTTCATAGCAAAATTTACAGACTTACGAATAACTGGCTCACCTAAACGACCAATGGTCTTTTTAAGCATGCCGAACTGTTGTTCTTTCGTTTTGTCTGTGTAGTTAACCATTTTACCGGTAACTAATAATCCCCAAGAAGACGCGTTTACGAATAAAGAATCGCTGCTGCCTAAATGAGAGCTCCAATCACCTTTCGCTAACTTGTCGCGAATCAGTACATCTTGAGTTGCTTTGTCTGGTACGCGAAGCAGCGCTTCGGCCAAACACATTAATACAACGCCTTCTTCACTAGAGAGTGAAAATTCATTTAAAAGCGCATCAACACCGCCTTGCCCATCTTGCTCTTTACGAATGTTTAAAACAATCTGGCGGGCTCTTTCCCAGGCACGACTTCGTGCTTTTACGCCTACTTCTGCAAGCGGTAAAATATGATCAATAACCGCATTTTCATCTATGCGGTAGAAGTCACGGATTCTTTGTCTAATAGGACAAATCGTTGTTAAATCGCCGTTGAATAACATAAGCAACCCTCAGGAGTGTTAAGAATTAAAGTAAAATTAATTACCAATAAATTACCAGTGATATTGTGAGTGCATTCTAATTAAATTTCAGCAGAATATGCTGGTTAAATTTCGCGTTTTACGATAATTTACAGGGCATAAATTTAACTTATCCGCATAAAATTCTGTTATGACAATTCCAAATAGATTACGCATGCTAGATCGTATTGATTTAGCCATACTAGACGTTCTACAAAAGAACGGCAGAATTTCAAATGTTAACCTCGCAAAACAGGTTAATTTGAGTGCAAGCCCGTGTCTTGATCGTGTAAAACGATTAGAGCAAGAAGGCTATATCGAAGGCTACTACGCTAAGCTTAGCGAAGCAAAGCTTAATCAAAGCTTAGTAGCACATGTTCAAGTGTCGCTTGTTGCTTCAAATACAGCAGTATTTAAGGTATTTAGAGAGCATATACTAAGAATACAACAAGTCGTTGAATGCGACATGGTGGCAGGCGGTTATGATTATTTATTAAAAATCCGCGTTTCTAATATGGAAGAATATAGACAAGTTCTTGGCGACTTAGTCGATATTCCCGGCGTGGGCACTCATCATACTTATATGGTGATCGAAAAGATTAAAAAAGACGAAGGGCTGCTAATCGACATTTAAGCTTTTCTCAAGTAATAAAAAACCGCAATTGCGGTTTTTTATTTTAGTAGATAAAGGCTATACCAAATAGTTAGTACATCACCTTATACATAATTTATTACGACCTTCCGACTTCGCTCTATATAAAGCCGTATCAGCCGCGCATATTAATGCCTCAGATGTTCTGTACTGATTATCGTATTCACACGCTAAACCCTGGCTTACACTTATCTTTACATTCGCTGGCAAACCAATATCTCTAAAATTAATGTTGAGTATTTTTTCTTGAATACGTTTTGCGATCATTTCTGCATTTGAGACGTGTGAGCGGGGTAATACAACAGCAAACTCCTCACCACCATAGCGTGCTACTAAACTATCTTTTGAGGGGAGGCAGTCTTCAATTGTTTGAGCTACTTTTTGCAAACATTTATCACCCTTTACATGACCAAAATTATCATTAAACAGTTTAAAAAAATCAATATCGATCAAGATAAAACTCAAAGGCTGTTTGTCTACTATGCATTCTTGCCAATTTTTAATAATCGCCTTTTCTAAAGTGCAGCGATTAGCGACGCCTGTAAGGTGATCTATTTTGGCTATGTTTTCGAGTACTTTATACTTTTTAACATGCCTAGAAATATCATGCATAATACAAATAAATAGAGGGATATTGTTTGTAGTTGATGCGGGTATACAAGAAATTGAGAGCTCTATATCTAAACAGTTACCATTGTTTTTTATTATTTTAACTTCTTTCGGGCCATGATTGAGTGGTGTTTGATAGTTGTTTTTCCAACTTTCAAACATGTATTGATAGTCATCGCGATACTGTTCTTGTAAACAATCTTGCCATTTTTTACCTATTAATGAGTCAGACGTAACATTAAAAAAACGAGCTGCAACGGGATTTACTGATTCAAACACTCCATCTGCATTAACAATAAAAATAGCATCGGCCATCACATTAGTGACATTAATAATTGCGCTTATTTTTTCATTGTTAACGGTATTAGAAATGCTGCTCATTAATGCAGATACAGCGTTGTCGGTGTTGTTTGCTCTGCTATTTTCATTATTGTTAGACATGGTGTTGCTCATTTTTATTGTTAATGAAACTTTATGTCTAGGAGTTTATTTAATTTATGGTTTTTAAACCTTTCGGTAACCTTCTTTTTTAATTTGTTGATTTTATTTGTTTTTATTGAAGTGTGTCAGTGCTTAGCTAAAAGGTAGTTAGGTTATAAATAAATTGCACTGGGGAAATTATGCTTGTGCAATTTAAAATCAATAATTAATTTTTGTCTTTATTTATAACTTGTGGGTCAGGGCTTGAATAAGGTTTATCATTACACTCAACGTTAAATATTAAACATGCAGTGCCTGAGTTTTTTGCTGTATCGGTGACGGTGATTGCTTGGCGGTTATCACTAAGTTCATAACTGAAATCTTGGGCACATGTTCCGATTTTATTAGTAATTGTAGCCCCCATGAAAAAAAAGCCTAGCCCAACTGTTACAGGAGTTAAAGTGTAAGTACCTGCAGTTTCGGCTCTTACTGTACCGCCGCCGTCAACGGCTTTACCATTTTCTGTATAGCTAAAAACGGCCTCTTTTTTATCGTTAAACTCAATATGTACTTGAAAATCGACTTTTTCTAAGGTGGTATTCATGTTATTTCCTTTGTATTTATAGTTTAAAGTCAGTAATGCCTAGTTTTATCAGGCTTGCTGTTATTGTTGGTATTTCGTTTGCTCGGTTTAAGCAGGTATATGCTTGTACCTGCGGGTACTTTACGTGAATACTTTGGTTTATTTTTACTGTTTGAGTAATAGCTTTAAGCGCATTTACGCAAAATTGCTCTCGCTGTTCGCTGGTCGAAGCTAATTTAGCTTTGAGCAGGTTTATATTTATGGGAGCTAAGTTATCTCTATTCTTCATTTTATTGGTTATGTAACGTTTATATTCGCCATCATTCTCAAGGGTTGTTAATAACTCTTGCGCTTTAAGAGGGAAGTTTCTGTCAATAAAATAGCGAGCCAGACTAATTTGTGTATTAATAGAATTGATACTATTAAAACCTTGTGATTTTAAGAAGCTAATAATTTTTCCTATTCTTGAATCTACTTTTTTGTCATAAGACAACATTATTAATTGCGCTAAAGAGCGATAATACATATGTTGAAATTCATTATTTTCTGGATCTTGCTTTAAAGCCTCATTTATATTTTCATTCGCAAAGCGAGCTTTTAAATAGGCCATTTTTTTATCAGGTAAATAGCTTAGTAAATAGCCTTGTTGCATATATATATTTGCTGACATATAAAAAAGACTCGCGTCATCAGGGTAGTGATTAGCCACCTTTTTGACCACAGCAACTGCATTGTCCAATATATACACTGCAGTGTTGAAGTTACCAAGCATACCTTCAGTTTTTGCAAGCCAACTAAGGGTATCTGCTTTATCACGCAATAAGTTTTTATTGTTGGGCTTTAGCACAAGCGCTTCGTTTTTAAGAGTAAGTGATTCGGTAAAGCTCTGTTTTGCCGCTTTATAATTAAATTGTTTTAAATACAAAGATCCCAGCGAATTATGTGAATACGACAACTCCATAATGGAATTAAAATCATTCGCTGCTAATGAATACATGGTTTCGCTATACATATGGTACTTTTTAAATAATGGCTCAGTGGCAGCGTAATCACTTTTATCATAATGAAGCTGGCCTAACCAAAAGGCATTGGCACCCGCAAGCGTTAGTAATTCTATATTGTTAGGCTGTATTTTTAATAATGCCTCAAGGCGGGTGCGGGCGTTTTCAAAGGCGGTAAAGGCTTCATCGGTTTTACCTCGGGAATAAGCTACTTCACCCATTGCTTCGAGGGTTTGTGCGTACTGGAAACGGTTGTTAAATTGTGCTTTATCATCGCTAAAGCTAAAGAGTGAACCTGATTCGTCTGTTTGATTTGTAAAATATTCAAGTGCTTTATTACTAATACCATCAAGTAAGTCCATACGCTTTACGCTACGCAGTTTGTCGGCAAAGTCACCCACCATAAACCCCAGTAAGCTTTCGGCCTCAAGCTGTTTTTTTTGCGCATGTTGCTGGGCCTTAAAACTAGTAAAGCTCATTAATAACGCGGTAAATGTAAGTAAGCACAATAAAGCAACGGTCACCCGTTTTACTCTTATTTTTGTTTTTGTTTTTTTAATAGAGCTTTTGATAAGAGTGTGCTCGTTATCATCTAATTTAAACAGTTTGTCGTTTAGTAATAGCTGCGCTTCTTGTAGCGGTTTACCTGGCGCTAGGAGGTAAGCACTACTTTTACCTTCATCTATCCAATTTTGCGCTTGGTGTTGTAAGCGGCTTTTTATTGCTAAGGCATCTTTATGATCATTAATCCATTGTTTTGCTCGCGGCCATTGACGTAATAATGCCTCGTGAGCAAGGCTAAAACAGGCTTCTTGATTTTGTAAATGCGATACAAATAAACGGCTATCGACCATGGCTTGCACAAGCTCTTTTTGGCTTGTGTTCGTTAATGTTTGCCAGCGGGCAGCGCGGCTCGTAATGGTTTTACCATCTGGATTTAAAGTGATCAGCTGTGATAATACGCTTTTTAGTTGCTGTTGTTGCTCGTTGCTGAGGTCAATAAATATATCTTCTGCTTTTTTGCCTATGGCTCCCTCAATACCCCCGAGTTTTGTGTAAACACTGTGCAGTAGCTCGTTATTATCACTGCGCTGTAAGTACAGCTCTTGCAATGTGTATTGCAGCATGGGCAGTGCGTCAGGGTTATTGGCTGTATCGGCGCACAATATTTCATCCAGTGGTGTTTGGGTTTGTGGGTCATTGGAGAACGTTAAATTAGCGGTTAACGCTGGCAGGCGAATAATTTGTTGAAGCTCTTGGCGATTTGGCGGTGTTAAATCGTAGTGCGCGCCATGAGCTTTGCCTGCCATTAGACTTGGTTGTTCAACCACTAAAGGGTAAAAGTCGTTACGACACGCACTAAATACAATCACAGTTTTAGAGGTTGCTAAGCGCTCAATAACTGATAAAAAATGGCTGCGTGTTTCGCTACTAAATAAAGGAGAAGAAAGCAGTACTTCTAAGCGGTCAATAAATAAAAATAACTGTGGTGTTTTAAGTTGTGTAGAGGCTTTGCTAAGTGCAATTTGTATGGCGTTGATTACGCCATCGATTGCCAATTCTAGTTGCTCTGCCAGTGTTTGCGCGCTTAATCCTTCAAATACAGGAAGGCCATTTATATCCCAATCAAGCAATGCAGAAGCTAAATCTAAAAAAAGTCTATTTTTATGAACATCTGCAAAGTCGAGTTGGCTATAAGAAATAACCCCAATGCCGTTATAGCCTCGCTCATCTAGCAGTTTTGGTAAAATCCCAGCATTAACAAGCGAAGATTTACCCGTACCGCTAGGGCCAAGTATTAAGCAAAAAGCACGACCAAATTTAACTTGGCTCGATATTCTATTGAGTAACGTTTCTATAGATTGATTACGGCCAAAAAATAGGTGTGTATCGCTTGGGTTGTAGGCGCTTAATCCTAAAAAAGGAGAGCCACCTTGCCATGTGTTTTCACTTTTTTTTATATCTTCAGCCAGAGGAAACTCAAGTTTTGCAATAACGCGGTAACCACGTTTGCGAATAGTTTCTATGTAGGTGGGTTCACTTGCTTTATCACCGAGAGCTTTTCGTAACTGGGTAATTGTTTTATGCAGCGGGTTATCGCCTACCTCAACATTTTTCCAGCATTGATCTAATAGCTCGTCAGTAGTAACAATTTCGCCTTTTTGGAAGCAAAGATGAACTAACACATCCATGGCTTTTGGTTCTAACTGTTTATTTTTTTCTGCACGCTGAAGAGTATTTGACTGGGGATTGACTTGCCAATCACCTAAATAAAAAGGGCTGCGATTCATAATGGCTCATTATTGTTATTATGTAATTAAAGCGAGTGATTAGCCGACTTTTTTAACCAATTCTTTATATTACAGATAAAATAACAAACAGATAAGGAGTTTTTACGCAGTAAAAGAAGTTTATTGATGTGGGTAATCCAATATTGAATTACCCACTGGATTTTATGACTATATATCGCTTTTATTTATGGTAACAACGCGCTGTGGAAATGGAATTTCAATATCAGCGTTATTAATTGCTTTGTAAACACCGCCGTTAATAGCCAGTTTGGTTTCGATAATTTTAGTAGTAGGTACCCAATATCTATAGCTGATTGTAACACCACTATCGGCAAAGCGTTCAATACCGACCTGCGATAATGGATTTTGCGCGACCAGTTCGTGCGCTTTAAGCACCTCTTCAATAAGACTAATGGCGCTATCAGAACATGCACTATAAGCTATATCTATTTCACCTTTGACCAATGAGTAACTAAACGAGTTGTGAAGTATTTCGCCCACAATATGTTTATTCGGAATGGTAATTTCTACTTTTTCTTCATTAATTAAAATAGTGTAGCCAAGCTCAATTGTTTTAACTTGGCCGCTGACATTTTTAACTTCAATAGTATCACCAACAACAAAAGGTCGAGTGGCTATAATGGCAAGGCCTGCACCATAGTTAGAGAGCATTCCTTGTAGAGCTAAACCAGCACCTAAAGATGCAGCACCAATGGCTGCTACAAATGGCGTAACGCTGATACCTATTTTGCCAAGTGCAATAATTATAACCATTACAATTAGCAGTACTTTTACCACGCTACTGACAAAGTTAGTGAGCGTAATGTCAACATTATGGCGGGTCATTAAGGCCGCTACAAATTTGGCAAGCTTTTGCGCTATCCACAAACCAATGAGGACGATAAAAATAGCACCGACAATTTGCATACTGTAGGTAACCATATACTCAGTAAGCATGGTGTAATATTTTTCAAACTGTTCGATTTCAGAACTGATCATAAAGCGCTCTATGTTAGGGCTATGTTGTATTTTTCCAACTATAGCAAAATGTTGACTAAAAATGGATATAACAGCGGTACTATAATCGCTGTTAGTAAAGCGCTTAGCGCCATTGCAACCGATGAGTAAGCGCCAACTTTTGGATGCTCGGCAATAGCAGCGGCAGTCCCAATTGCATGACAAGCTGTGCCCATGGCAACACCTTGAGATTCGTGATTAAAGATATTAATGAGTTTAAAAAGCATAAAGCCAAATAAAGCGCCTAGTAAACCAATAAAAATAACTAAAGCCGCTGCAAGTGAGCTAATCCCCCCTAATGAATCAGTGACAATTAAAGATATTGGGGTTGTGACACTGAGTGCGGCAACAGATGCACTTAGCTGCGCAGGCGCATTAAATAATATGCTTAGCAAAAATGCCACTACGGTTGCGTTAACAATACCTAGGCTACATGTTGCGACTATAAGTAATAAGTTTTTTCGTACGTGTGTAAACTGCTGATATAAAGGAAGCGCTAAAGCCACAATCGCGGGCTCTAATAACCAGCTTAGTAATTTGCTGTGCGAGGCAAATTGCGTATAAGACAAATTTAGATTAACTAGTAATAAAGCGATAATACTAATACTTAAAAATACGGGGTTAGTGAGTGATTTAAATACGCTGTTTTTTATACTTTGGTTTACGGCCCTTAGTGCTAAAAACAATACAATAATAAAAGGAATACTTAGCCACCATAAAGTAGGCTGTAGCTCTGAAATAGTAAAATTAGTCATTATTTTCTCTTCCCTTAAAGTGCGCAATTACACTACTAACAAGCAACAAGGTAGTTACAGGGACTAGCACCACAACTGATGCTAAAAATGCCCAGTGCGATTTTATAAGGCCGAGATGTTCAATAAATCCCACACCCGCAGGAATGAAAAAGATAGGCATAATATTTAAAATAGGGGAGGCGCATGGTTTTACATGTTGCTCTTTTACAATACCCGACAAGAGTAAAACTAATAAAATAACCATAGCGAGTAACGGTGCAGGAAAGCTTCCACCAATAAAGTGCATAATGAGTTTAGCGCAGGCTAAACATAGTAAAATAATAGCGCTACTGAGCAGATATTTCATCAAAGTGGCTCACAGAAAAGATAAGAGCTTAACTTTAACAAATCAAACTCTTTTATGCATTGTGCAATAGTCTACCAGTGCTTTGTATTTGCGTAGGTTATATTCGCTTTTCCTTTTCCTTTTCCTTTTGCTTTAGCAATTGCTTTTTTAGTGTTTGGGTTTAACAATAAGCGAATTTGGCTGAAGGTTTCTTTAGCGAGTATTTTTCGTTGGTTTGGTTTATAGCTAAGTTGTGTAATGCGTTTAATTGCAGCGAGCGTATCTGGTGAACGCTCAAGTAATGTATCGAGCATGTTTTGCGTTGCTTGGTGAGTATCATCGGTAAGTTTAGTAACCAAACCTAGCTCATTTGCTTGTTGTGCAGTGATTGGGTTTGCGTGGCTTGCAAGCCAAAGTGCTTGGTCGCGCTTAACTAAACCGCTCATCATTACATTTGCGCCCATATCGGGGCACAATCCCCAACGCGCTTCCATAATGGCAAGTTTGGCATCAATATGAACAACTCTGTAATCTGCCCCCAAAGCTATTTGCAAACCCCCCCCTAAACAGTTGCCATCAATTTGTGCAATAACGGGCACACTCAGTGACTGCCAGCCTAATACTACTTTTTGCGCTAAATTTTGATTGCCTGGTAACCATTTAAGCAATAATTTTATAATATTCAATGGTGCCGCCATTACGGCTGATATATCAAGCCCTGCACAAAAATGCTCGCCATCGCCTTTTATTACCACAGCACGAATACTACGATCTCTTTTTATATTTTTAATGGCTTTGTTTAGCTCTACAAACATTTCAAAGCTTAATGCATTTTGTTTTTTTGCTCTGCTAAGCGTGACGGTTGCAATGCCATTTTGTTTTTCTAGTTTTATCATTACACACTCCTCTGACCTGTTGCTTGAGCTTATGTTGTTATAGGAATTAAGTAAAGTGACGGTATTTTTTAAATAAATGGAATTTATTGCTAAAGCCGTAGTCTTAAAGGATTGGTTTTAGATGAGAAAAAGCTAAACAATTCGGACCTAAGATAATAAAAATATTTTACGTTGTTATTTTAACTAAAATAATAAAAGTAATCTTTATATTCAATAGTTTAGGTGAATTGTTATTTATCGATTTAGTTGTATGCTGAATAAAGCATGACTCGGTTACAAAAAAGTCAGTGTTTTACGTTTTTTTTATCAAAATGATGATGAGATTTGATAATATAGCGCAACTTAAAAGCTTAAGGTAAGCACATATGTCGGGTCCACGTTTATATACGGTAGAAGAAGCTACTCACCAAGCTTATGATATTTTTTTAGAGTTAGCGCCAAATAACTTGAGTGAAAAAGATGTTGAAGACTTTAATGAGTTTAGAGAAGACCTAGGCTTTATTGAAGAAGACGAGCCAGATGACCAGTGGCAAGACTTTGTAGCCCTTGAAATAGAGCCAGAGCACTTTATTCAGGTGTTGGTTGGTTTAGAATTTGAAAATGATGATGTTTTGTTTGCTAAAATTTTGATTAGTCGTGATAAAGATGCTCCGTTTTGTCATATTTTATGGAAAGAAACTGAATAAGCAATACTGCTTATTTTTATAATTGTGTGCAGAGAGAGTATTGTGCGTAAGTATTTATTTTTAATTTTTTTAATAATTAGCAGCCCAAGTTGGGCCGTTGATCCATTTGAAGATTTTCATGAATATGGCAAGCTCTCTGATGAAGAAATTCATGAGTTACACAAAGGTGACATGTTCTACGGTGATACTGAATTTGGCTTTATTCTAAGTAAAGGTAACACCAATTCGACCAGTTTTAAGCTCAAAGGTAATTTATACCAAGACTTTGAAAAGTGGCGTAACCAATTTAAAATAGACTCTCTTTATAAGCGTGATGAGAACGATGAAAGCGGTGGCACTGATGTTACAGCTAATCGTGTTTTTGTATCAGCGCAAGGTAACTATAAAGTAGGTGTTAAAAACTCCTCATTTTTTATTTACGGTGATTACGAAGAAGATGAGTTTAGTGGACTTGATTTTAAAAGTACGGTGGCGACAGGCTATGGTGCACGTGTATATCAAGGCTCTAAAAACAAAGTAGATATTGATATAGGACCTGGTTTATACCGTTCAGTAGCCGATGAAGATTCGGATGTGAGCGAAGATGAAATTAATAAAACTGGTTATTTAGTACGTGTTGCAATGCAGTGGGAACGTTTGGTTTCTAAGCGTACTCGTTTTAATCAAGATGTGAGTATAGAGCAGTCGCTCTCAGGTCTTAATTCTCGCTTAAAATCGGAAACTGCACTAATAAGCCAAGTGATTGGTGCGGTATCACTCAAATTTACCTACATGTATCGTTATAATTCAAAACCCGAAGATGATAAACTCAAGTTTGACTCAGAGCTGAGTGCTACATTGGTGTACAGCTTTTAAGTATTTATTTAATTTAGAGAATATTATGTATCAGCATAAACAGTATGCGGTGTTTATCTTTTTTGTATTAGCGTGGATAGGCGGTTTTGTAGCGCTTGCATGGAACTTGTTAGGCGCTGATGGACCTTTAATGATATTTGCTGGGATTTTAGTGCTGGTGGGCTTTTTGTTCCATGGTCTAACAGTAAAAGTAGATGATAAGAATATTAGCTGGGCGTTTGGTCCAGGCGTTGCAGGGCAAAGCATTGAGCTTGGCGAAGTAGTAGAAGCTAAGGCAGTCCAAAACTCTTACAGACACGGTATTGGTATGCGAATCACTCACGATGGTTGGGTGTATACAGTATCTGGCTTTAGTGCAATACAGCTAACGCTTAAAGATGGCACTTTGTATCGAGTTGGCACAAACGATCAAAAAGGTTTACTCGCCGCTCTAAAAGAAAAGAATGTATCAATCACGCTGCCTAGTAAGGCAAAAATTGAAACGGTTAAGCGCAACAATATGATATAAAAAAAGCGCCCTAGGCGCTTTTTTACTTGTTTTAACAGTGTATTAGTGGTCGTGACCACACCCACCTTCACCATGTACATGACCATGAGTGAGTTCTTCTTCGGTTGCATCACGTACTTCTAGTATCTCTACATCAAAGTTAAGTGTTATGCCTGCAAGTGGGTTATTACCATCTACAATAACTTCTTCATCTTGGATATCGATGATCATTACTGATTGGTCACCATCATCTGTTGATGCACGAAATTGCATGCCGACTTCAATTTCCATACCTTCAAACATCGACTTAGGTACAGCTTGCATTAGGTTATCGTGGCGTTCGCCATAACCTTCATCAGGTTCAACTTTTACGCTAAGTGTGTCGCCTGGTTGTTTGCCTTGCAAAGCATTTTCTAGGCCTGAAATTAAGTAGCCTGTGCCAATGATAAAGTGTAGTGGCTCACCACCGAACGAATTATCAATGCTATTGCCATCATTATCCATTACCGAATAATGCATTTTTACCACTTTGTTTGCCGCAACGATCATAGTCATTCCTATTTATTCATCTTCAAGAGAGTAGGGTAGAGGCAGAATGCTTAGCTCCACCTGAGGTGTGTGTTTTGCACGAAGTACCTGAGTTACATCAGTATCGTTTGGCAACACAACGAGGCCTGTTAATTTATTTGTTTGTTCATTAAAGCTTTGTGCAATAAGTTTACCTGCACGGCGCCAATTTTCGCCTAATTGGGTTTCTAAATCGGGCTCTGAAAGTATCCCTTCGCTTTGACCTGAAACTATATACATTGCACGCTTATTTTTACCTAGGTACTTCATGCGAGCCACAGTTTCTTGACCGGTATAACACCCTTTTTTAAAGCTTATACCGCCAATAGCATGTAGGTTTACCATTTGAGGAACATACTCGCCAATTGCATCTGCACTTAACTGAGGTTCACCTGCAAGCATAGATGCTTGTTGCCAAGGAGTTTCGTTATCAAGTGTAGATACGTCATCAGGCATACTAAACTGGCTATCGACCATCAATAAAACACGGTTATCAGCTAATTTTAGTGCTTTACCGCTTTCAAAGTCACACGCGCTCGCATCACCTTCAAAGTTAATATCAAGTTGTGCGAGTACACCCGATAAATCATCACCAATGAGACCAATTAATCGCTTTGAACATGCACTAATGTCAACTTTTGCAAATACGGCATACTTTTTTAGCTCAGCTAACGATTTTTCTACTTCGTTTTCGCTGCCTGTAAGGTAGTAGCTGTCTTGATAAGAAAATAATTTAAATACGCCCCAAAGTTTACCTTTAGCGCTGCAATGGCCAGCCCACAAATAATTACTGCTGGTTAATTTATTTAGATCTTGAGTGATTTGCCCGTGTAAATAAGATAATTTATCAGCACCGCAGAGGCTAATAAGTTGATGAGATAACGGACATGCATAAACGCTCGACATAAAAACCTTCTTTGCAATATAAATGAAGTGACATAATAACGCAGTTGTTACGTATGGTACAGACAAGCGCTTATTGGTGCGGGTTTATTCTTTAATGAGAGATTAATAGCTGCTAAATAGGCTTGTGTTTGTTAAACTCGAGTCAATTAAGTATGAGGTTTAAAATGGTTGAAATTCATAGTAAAGCACGTATTCGTTGGGCTTGCCGTCGTGGCATGTTAGAGCTTGATGTTTTGTTTATGCCGTTTGTTGAAGAAGCATACGACTCATTGAGCGCAGAGCAACAGGCTATTTTTCAGCGTTTGCTAACAGAAGAAGACCCTGACTTATTTGCATGGTTTATGGGTCATCAAGAATGTAAAGATGAGCAGTTAAACGGTATGGTTTCGCTGATCTTAGACCGAGTTCGTGTATAGGTTTACAGTTACTAATAATAACGCTGACCACAAACCTATTGTGGTCTTTTTTTGCATGCTCAGTTTAATATTATGTTTATTTTTAGATTCGCTACTAGCTATGCTTTTTTGTTTGATAATTAATATATTAGCTGGCTTTTTAGTGTGGCAAAAAGTGTTGGCAATTCATCCAAACCATGGCGTTATAATTCTAGAACCCAAGCTATTTAGATTTGAGGGCGAGGGTTTAAAAATTCAGGGTGAAATTAGTAAAAAAAGCCGTTTTTATGGCAATAATATATGGCTACACATTAAAGGTTTTAGTAACAACCATTGGCTTATAATTTCAGCCAATGGTGTTAATGAACAAAGCTATGCGCGTCTAAAACGTGCTACTTTAAGCGCGATTAATTGCGTTTTGGAGTCAAAATAGTCGGTGTTGGATTTTCATTTTGTTCAGGGTAATCAATAGTATAATGTAGGCCTCTGCTTTCTTTTCGCTCCATTGCACTTCTAATAATGAGTTCTGACACTTGTACTAAGTTACGAAGCTCAAGCAAGTTATTACTTACTCTAAAGTTTGCATAATAATCGTGTATTTCTTGCTGCAGCAACTCAACCCTATGCAGTGCACGTTCTAAGCGTTTAGTAGAGCGTACAATACCTACATAATCCCACATAAATAAACGTAGTTCATGCCAGTTATGGGTAATAACAATTTCTTCATCAGAGTTACTAACACGGCTTTCATCCCAATGAGGTAGAGCCATTGGCTCTGGTGCATGTTCAATTTTACTTAAAATATCTTTAGCTGCAGCGTGGGCAAATACAATACATTCCAATAATGAATTACTTGCCATACGGTTTGCACCATGTAGGCCTGTGTAAGCGACTTCGCCAACAGCATACAAGTTATCGAGATCTGTTTTACCGTTAAAGTCGGTCATTACGCCACCACAAGTGTAATGCGCAGCAGGTACAACTGGGATTGCTTCTTTTGTTATATCAAGCCCTACACTTAGGCATTTTGCGTAAATAGTAGGAAAGTGCTCAATAATAAAGTCTTTATCTTTGTGGCTAATATCTAAATAAACACAATTAGCACCTAAACGCTTCATTTCAAAATCGATTGCGCGTGCCACTATATCGCGTGGAGCAAGTTCTTCACGGCTGTCAAAGTCTTTCATAAAACGAGTGCCATCAGGTCGTTTTAAATAAGCCCCTTCACCGCGCATAGCTTCTGTAATTAAAAAGTTTTGTAGCTCTGGATGATAAAGGCTCGTTGGATGAAATTGATTAAATTCCATATTGGCAACTTTACAGCCTGCGCGCCATGCCATTGCAATGCCATCACCACTTGATACATCTGGATTAGATGTATACAAATACACTTTGCTTGCGCCACCAGTGGCAAGAGCAACAAATTTAGCTGAAATGGTTTCTACCTTTTTAGCTTTTTTGTTCCACACATACATACCTTCAATGTGTGATCCTGTTTTTCCGGCGCTTTTATCTGTAATTAAATCAATAGCATTGTATTGCTCTAAGAGCGTTATATTCTTATGAATTTTAACTTGGCTAATAAGCGTGGTTTGCACAGCTTTGCCAGTAGCATCGGCTGCATGCAAAATACGACGATGGCTGTGACCGCCTTCACGTGTTAAATGAAAACGCTCTTTTCCTTTGCTATCAAACTCCATATCAAAGGGAACACCTTGGTCGATTAACCACTGTAGGCAATCGTGAGCATTGCTGGCAGTATAATGAACAGCGTCTCTGTCGCATAAACCGCCGCCCGCATCGAGTGTATCTTCAACATGAGATTCTATGCTGTCGTTTTGTTTATCAAATACAGCTGCTATACCACCTTGAGCATATAAAGTAGAACCTTCTGTAAGCGCTCCTTTACTGATCACGGTAACGTTACAATAATTAGCTAGAGATAATGCAAGTGATAAGCCTGCTGCGCCGCTACCTATAATAGCGACATCTGCAATGTGATGTTTATTTTGGTTCATGTCAGAGGTACTTTGCGGTTACAATGCTCGTATAGAGCAATATTTGTTTTTAATATCTGTAGTTGTACCATATTTGTCATACTACTACGTAGTGATTTTAAAGGCTTAGCGCCGTTATTTATCATCTATTTTATAAAAAAATAATATTAAGCAGAACTTTTTATTCATAAAGAGGTCAGAGTATTTGTGAACAATGACGACAATATGAATAACAAGCAAAAATCAGACATAGGAGTACCGGCTCGAATGAGCGAGCAGGAATTAGATTTAGTGCTAGTAAAAAGGGTCCAGCAAGGAGATAAAAACGCCTTCAACCTATTAGTAAAGAAGTATCAAAACAAAATTGCAGGTTTGATCTCACGTTATGTATCAAACCAAGGCGATATTGCTGATGTAGCACAAGAGGCTTTTATTAAAGCTTACCGTGCACTTCCAAACTTTAGAGGTGACAGCGCCTTTTACACGTGGTTATACCGTATTGCCGTTAATTGTGCTAAAAATTACTTAGTAGCCCAGGGGCGTAAGCCGCCAGCAAATGATATAGACGCTGAAGATGCCGAGTTTTATGATTGTGCAGATTCAATGCGATCTAATGCATCTCCTGAAAACCTACTTTTAAGCGAAGAAGTACGCGCTGTTATTTTTAATACGATTGATAGTTTGCCTGAAGATCTTAAAACCGCAATCACCCTTAGAGAAATCGAAGGGATGAGCTATGAAGAAATAGCAGTGGTAATGGATTGCCCGGTCGGGACTGTGCGTTCGCGTATATTTCGTGCCCGTGAAGCAATAGATAACAAATTAAACCCATTAATAGGCGAGTCTTAGTATGACAAAAGCACACCTTAACAAGTTAGATAACGAAGCGTTATCGGCATTACTTGATGGCGAGCAACATCTGACTGATGCAAAAATTGCAGAGCAAGATGTAACTACGTTTGGCCGTTATGCGTTAATTGGTGATGCGATGCGTGCTCAAAAAAATAATAACGACATACATATTGATATTAGCGATCGCGTTGCATTAGCACTAGAAAGCGAGCCTGTTTATGCTGACTTTAGTCAGTCAAAAACACAGCCTCAAGCAATCACTGAGACGGTACAAGATAATAAAGTAGTGGCTTTTAATTGGCGCAAGCCAGTTGCTCAACTAGCAATTGCAGCCAGTGTGGCAATGTTTGCTATTGTGGGAGTTAATACGCTTCCTCAAAGTAACAACGAGCAACAAAGCGAAATTCCATTACTACAAACCACACCGCTGACAGGTATGGCATCGCCAGTAAGTTACTCATCTGAGCCTGCGCTTGAAAATGCAGAGCAAGGTTTACGTGAATTACAGCAACAACGTATTGGTGCATTAGTTCTTGAGCATCAACGCCAAGCACGAGTTGCGAATTCTTTAGAAACAGCGCAAACTAATACCAAAGCGTCTGAGGAAAAAAACTAATTAAATGAAAGTAATCACTTTTGTTCTGTCGTTGGTAGTAAGCTTTAATGCATTTGCCAACGACACAAATCCTGCCAAAGATTTATTACTAAAAATGGCTAATGCCGTTCACACTCGTAATTTTGACGCTTCGTTTGTGGTTGTCAAAGGTAAAACAATGGAACCCTACCGATGGGTGCATGCTTTACAAGGTGACACAGAACTTGAGCATTTAAGTTTACTTAACGGTGCTGGGCTTGAAATGGTCCGTATTGACAACCAAGTTACTTATTTTGAACCTCAGTCAGAACCATACTCCCTAAAAACAGATTCAATAGCGGGTCCAATCCCTGAAGTACTTTTTAAAGATATAGATCGCTTAAGCGCGCACTATGATTTTGTACTAGGCGGGAAAGGTCGTATTGCTGGGCGTGCTGCACAACTAGTTCGAATAGAATCTAAAGACGAGTATAAATATAATTATTGGATTTGGCTGGATATGGAGTCGTCGTTGTTACTAAAAGCCGCGTACGTTAACCATGAAGGTGAGGCCTTAGAGCAGTTACAGCTTACTCACATTAGTGTGACAGAGCAGCCAGCAGGTATGTTACTTGAAGTCCTCAATCGAAACTTTCCAACGCCTTTACCAAACGATGCACTTATAAACGAAGACAGTACAGCGACTAACTGGCAAATTAGTTGGTTACCGGATGGCTTTGAATTACTAAAATCAGACAGACATAAGCTCGATTTAAATAACGAATTAACAGACTATTACTTGTTCTCTGATGGTTTTGTTGAAATTTCGGTATTTATTCAGCGTCCATTACCGGGTAAGCGTTTAAGTGGTGCACTAACCTCTGGTGCAACGACAGTATATGTGCATAATGGCGGTAATTTTGATGTATCGGTTGTTGGTAATGTACCGAGTATGACCGCAAAAGCGATTGCTGAGTCAGTTACCCGCGCATTATAAACGATTCGTAAGGATTGTTATGATTGAACAAACCCTCACTGTTGTGGCCCTCGATGGCCACATTGCTCATTTAGAAGCACAACAAAAACAAGCTTGTGAAGGCTGCAATGGTCGTTGCGGCTCACAAGTGTTTGGTAAGCTATTTGGCACTGCAAAAAAAACCTTCCCTTATAAATTCGAATCCTCTGTTGAAATAGGGCAAAAAGTAACTTTGTCACTTGACGATAGCCACGTCGTTAAGCATGCATTTGCGGTATACATGCTACCTCTATTTTTAAGTCTTGTGTTTGCAATGATTGCATCTGAGTTATTTTTAATAAGTGAAGGTTGGCAAATATTAGCGGCAGCGTTAGGTGGTGTTACTGGTTTCTTTATAGCTAAAACTCGCGTGAAATCGCTAAAGCACGATATAAAAGTTATAAAAATTCACCCAATTAGTATCCCTTTAACTCAAATAGATGGTGATTGACGCCAATTAAATGTAAAATTGCCGTTTTATACCAAAGTAACTTGGAAATACAGGGAATAGTGGTTTTTTAAATTATTTTATCTAGCTGAATTATGTAAATTAAATAAGTTTAACTTATTGTTATTCAATAAATAAAATGGTTTTAATCAATATTAAAAAGCATTCGTGATGTTTGTAATTTACAAACTGAGCTTATGGCATCCTACAGCAAGTATTTTCAAGTCACTTAGGTATTCATATTTAGTCCATTAAAATAGAAGTATAGAATCCAGTTTATGAAGCATATCCGTAATTTTTCGATCATCGCCCATATTGACCATGGTAAATCGACCCTTTCAGATCGTTTGATCCAAGTTTGTGGCGGTTTAACCGACCGTGAAATGCAAAAACAAGTTTTGGATTCAATGGATATTGAGCGCGAACGTGGTATTACCATTAAAGCGCAAAGTGTAACGTTGAATTACAAAGCGAACGATGGCGAAACTTATCAACTTAATTTCATTGATACTCCAGGACACGTTGATTTTACATATGAAGTATCGCGTTCTTTAGCTGCATGTGAAGGTGCACTACTCGTTGTTGATGCAGGCCAAGGCGTTGAAGCACAAACATTAGCTAACTGTTACACCGCTATTGAAATGGAATTAGAAGTAATTCCAGTACTTAACAAAATCGATTTACCGCAAGCGGATCCTTTGCGCGTTGCAGAAGAAATTGAAGAAATTATTGGTATTGATGCCCTTGATGCAGTGCAATGTAGCGCTAAAACGGGTGTAGGTATTGCCGAAGTTCTTGAAATGATTGTTAGAGATGTTCCGCCGCCAGTAGGCGATACAGATGGACCTCTACAAGCACTTATTATCGATTCTTGGTTTGACCCATACCAAGGCGTTGTATCATTAGTGCGTATTAAGCACGGTGAATTACGCACTGGCGACAAAATAAAAATAATGTCGAATGAGCATATACATACTGCCGACCAAGTGGGTGTGTTTACACCTAAGCAAACTAACACCGGTATTTTAAGAACCGGTGAAGTAGGGTTTGTTATTGCTGGCATCAAAGAGATACATGGTGCGCCAGTAGGCGATACTATAACTCATCAAAAAAATGCGGCTCCACTTCGTTTACCTGGTTTTCAAAAAATTAAGCCTCAGGTTTATGCAGGTATGTTCCCAATTGCATCAGATGAGTATGAATCATTCCGTGATGCGCTTAATAAATTAAGCTTAAACGATGCGTCGTTATTCTTTGAACCAGAGAATTCAACTGCATTAGGTTTTGGTTTCCGCTGTGGCTTTTTAGGTATGCTACACATGGAAATCATTCAAGAGCGTTTAGAGCGTGAATACGATATTGATTTAATTACAACGGCACCTACGGTAATCTATGAGATAGTTACTAAAGAAGGTACATTCCAGATTGATAACCCGTCTGATTTACCTGCAGTAAACGATATTTTAGAAATTCGTGAGCCGATTGTTGAAGCTAATATTTTGGTACCACAAGAATACTTAGGTAATGTTATTACTTTGTGTATTGAAAAACGCGGCAGCCAAACAAAAATGACCTATCACGGAAAGCAAGTAGCTGTTACGTACGAGCTACCTATGGCTGAAGTGGTAATGGACTTTTTTGATAAATTAAAATCAACAAGCCGTGGTTTTGCATCGCTTGATTATAACTTTAAACACTTTCAAACATCAGATATGGTGCGTGTTGATATTTTAATCAATAGTGAGCGTGTTGACGCACTTGCGATTATTGTTCACCGCGATGGTGCTCAGTCTCGTGGTCGTCAGTTAGCTGATGCATTAAAAGAGCTTATTCCTCGTCAAATGTTTGATATTGCGATTCAAGCAGCGATTGGACAACACGTTATTGCACGTACTACGGTAAAACAGTTACGTAAAAACGTAATTGCTAAGTGTTACGGTGGCGACGTGAGTCGTAAGAAAAAGCTACTTAAAAAGCAAAAAGATGGTAAAAAACGTATGAAGCAAGTAGGTAATGTTGAAGTGCCTCAAGAAGCGTTTTTAGCTATTTTAAAAGTTGGTAAATAAAAACAAAGGATTATAAATGGCTGGTTATTTTTCAGTTTTATTGGTGCTATTAACCTTAGGCTCAGGCTTAATATGGTTAATAGATCACTTAATGTATGCACCTAAAAGACAGGAACGCTTAGCGATAGCGCAAACGTCTGCTGGAGCTCCGTTAGATGAAGAAACTGCGGCATTAATTGCACCAGAACCAGTACTAACAGAAACAGCAAAGTCGATTTTCCCGATGATTGCAGCAATTACTATTTTTAGATCATTTATTTTTGAACCGTTTCAAATTCCATCTGGTTCAATGATGCCTACACTGTTAGTGGGTGACTTTATTTTAGTACAAAAGTATTCATATGGAATAAAAGACCCAGTTTGGCGCACTCAGTTAGTTGATATCGGTGAGCCTGAACGTGGTGATATTGTTGTTTTTAAATACCCTTTAGATGAAAGTGTTGACTATATTAAACGTACGATTGGTTTACCTGGCGATAAAATTGTTTATCGTGATAAACGTTTATATATTCAGCCAAACTGTAAAGAAGGCGAAACCCAACAGGGTGAGCTTTTATGTAATGAATTCAATAAAATTGATTTTAAACTAATTAATGATAACGAATTTAAACAAGGCCCAATGCCTCTAGCTCGTGTGAATGAAAATTTAACAACAGTTACGCATGATATATTAATCAACCCACAAGCGCCTGAAAGAAAAGGGCGTTACTATCAGCAACCGGGCACGCCTTCTGATGAATGGACTGTTCCTGCTGATCATTATTTTATGATGGGTGATAACCGCGACAACAGCCAAGATGGTCGCTTTTGGGGCTTTGTACCAAAAGAAAACTTGGTGGGTAAAGCTGTCTTTATATGGATGAGTTTTGAATTTGAGAATGGCCCTGATGATATTTTACCAGGATGGGTTCCAACTGGTGTTCGCTTTGAACGCCTAGGTAATATTCAGTAACGATGAAAAAAAATGTAACAGAATTATATAAAAAAATTGGCTATGAATTCGCTGATCAAGGTTTACTTGAACAAGCAATGACGCACCGCAGCCACAAAGGCCAACATAATGAGCGACTAGAATTTTTAGGCGACTCGATTTTAAGCTTTGTGATTGCCAATGCACTTTATGCCAAATTCCCTAAAGCGCGTGAAGGCGATTTAAGTCGCATGCGTTCAACACTTGTGCGTGGTCAAACACTTGCTGAGTTTGGTCTTGAATTTGGTCTAGGCGATTATTTACGCTTAGGGCCGGGCGAGCTTAAAAGTGGCGGTTTTCGTCGCGAGTCAACGCTTGCTGATGCAGTAGAAGCTATTATAGGCGCTGCATTTTTAGATTCAGGTATCGACAGTTGTGGCGATCTTATATTGGCGTGGTACCAATCACGTTTGGATGCTATTTCACCAGGGCTTAACCAGAAAGATCCTAAAACCCTGCTGCAAGAGTATTTACAAGCCCGTAAATTATCGTTACCGGGCTACACAGTGGTTGATACACAAGGCCAAGCACACAATCAAACATTCACGGTTGAATGTATTGTTGATGGAATGGATAGCATAATTTCTGTTGGTAGCTCGCGCCGTAAGGCCGAACAAAAAGCTGCCGAAAAAGCATTGAAGATACTTAAAAATGAACCTTGATACCTTAATACAGCCTCATGAACGTGATGTAGATACATTTTGTGGAATGGTGGCGATTGTCGGTCGACCAAACGTAGGTAAATCGACTTTGCTTAATGAAATCATTGAGCAAAAAGTGAGTATTACCTCACGTAAACCACAAACTACACGTCATCGTATTATGGGTATTCATACCGTAGATAAACACCAAGCGGTATACATAGATACACCGGGTCTACACGTTGAAGAAAAGCGTGCTATTAACCGTCTAATGAATCGAGCAGCGTCTAGTTCTATCGGCGATGTAGAGCTTATTATTTTTGTCGTTGAAGGCACTCATTGGAATGCAGATGACGATATGGTACTTAATAAAGTATCGCAAAGTGGTAAGCCTGTATTATTAGTTATTAATAAAATTGACCAAGTTAAAGACCGTGATCTTGTATTGCCTCATATGAAGTGGTTAAGTGACAAGTTTGATTTTGTTGGAATTATGCCAGTATCAGCAACGCAAGGTAAAAACGTTGATTTAATCAAAGCAGAAGTAACTAAACGCTTACCTCCTTGCGAATTTTACTTTCCTGAAGATTATGTAACTGACCGTTCGATGCGCTTTATGGCAGCTGAAGTTATCCGTGAAAAGCTAATGCGTTTTATGGGTGAAGAACTACCGTATTCTGTGACTGTTGAAATTGAGCAGTTTAAATGGCAAGACAACGGTATTTGGCACATCAATGGGTTAATTCTTGTTGAGCGCGAAACACAAAAACGCATGGTTATTGGTAATAAAGGCGAAAAGCTAAAAACCATTGGCCGTGAAGCCCGTAAAGACATAGAAGAAATGCTTGATAACAAAGTATTTTTAGAGCTTTGGGTTAAAGTTAAGTCGGGTTGGGCTGATGATGAACGTGCACTAAGAAGCTTAGGTTACAGTGAAGACTAAACCAAGCAGTAGCTTAGTGAATGGATAGCGACTTCTACACCGCGTATTTATTACATCGGCGTCCTTATAGTGACTCCCAAGTAATGTTAGATATGCTTGTAGAAGGCGTTGGCCAGTTAAGAATGCTGGCCCGAATTAGTGGTCGCCAGGCCACTAAACATAAAGCACAACTTCAGCCGTTCCAGGCACTCCTTGTTAATTACAGTGGCAAGTACGATTTAAAATATATCAATAAGTTTGAACTGCATGGTAACCCGCACTTTTTAAAAGGTGATGAGCTTTATTGTGGTTTTTATTTGAATGAGCTAACTAATCGCATCGTTCCTGTTAATGAGCCAATTGAACAAGTATTTGAGCTATATAAATCGCACCTAGGAAACCTAAACAGCGGAGCCAATTTACAAGAAGTGCTTCGCTCGTACGAATTTCAATTATTGGAATTACTCGGTTATGGCGTGGATTTTAGTTTTGATGCCAGTGGTGAACCAATAGATGAAAAGCAGACGTATAGTTATTTCCCCGAACTTGGTTTTTTAGTACAAGAAGATACGCGTTCTGGATTTAGTGGCAAACAACTCAACGCCATAGCAAATCATGACTTTAGCCAAAGTGATGTGCTATATATGGCAAAGCAATTAAGTCGCTATTTATTAAAACCCTTATTAGGTAGTAAACCATTAAAAAGCCGTGAGCTATTTATGGCCTCTCAATAAACGTAATTTTACAGGTAAGAAAATGAAAGATATTCTTTTGGGTGTAAACGTAGATCATATTGCAACACTTCGTCAAGCGCGTGGAACAAGTTACCCAGATCCAGCCCATGCAGCCAGTGTAGCAGAGCATGCAGGCGCAGACGGTATTACGATTCACTTACGTGAAGACAGACGCCATATTCAAGATCGCGACGTTTATGTGATGGCTAAAACTATCCAAACTCGCATGAATCTTGAAACCGCTGTTACCGATGAAATGATACAGATAGCGCTTGAAGTAAAACCCGAGTACGTGTGTTTAGTACCTGAAAAGCGCGAAGAGTTAACCACCGAGGGCGGCTTAGATGTAGCGGGTAATATAGATAAAATTAAAGCCGCAACAAAAACGCTTACCGACGCGGGTATTAAAGTATCGCTATTTATTGATGCAGATAAAGCACAATTAGATGCAGCTAAAGAATGTGGTGCTCCTTATGTAGAAATACACACAGGCGCGTATGCTGATGCAACAAATGATACTGATTTACACAAAGAGTTAGAGCATATTCGTGAAGGTGTTAAATACGCAGCAAGCTTAGGTTTGATTGTTAACGCTGGCCATGGTCTTCATTACCATAACGTTAAACCCATTGCCGCGATGCCTGAGATTTATGAGCTAAATATTGGCCACGCTATTATTGCTCGTGCAGCGATAGATGGGCTCGATAAAGCCGTACGCGACATGAAACGATTAATGATTGAAGCAAGAATGTAATACGAATCTACATAAGTATTTAAAAAGCTTAATT